>JASHSO010000054.1 GCA_030038715.1 Streptosporangiaceae bacterium | reverse complement strand
GGGGACGATGCCGCTCAGCTGCGGCAGGTCCCGCCGCTACCAGCCGCCGCCCGTCCCATCAGGCCAGGTTCGGTGCTCATTGATGACGCGCTTCTCGGCCGCTGCCTGTACCAGATCAATCCCAGTCAGCCTCGCGAGATCACATAGGTTCCACAGGACGTCATACATCTCATGACCCACCCGCTGCAGCAACTCCTTGTCACCACCACCTTGCGCGGGCAGTTGAAGGACCTCATCGGCCAGCTCTATGGCCTCGCCCAGAAGCATCGCCATGCGTCGGTGCGGAGTCGATTCCCAGCCGTGCCGGGCAATGAGCCTCTCGACATCCGCGATTGTCTGCTGCAGCAACTGCCCTGAAGGCTGACCGGTCGTCATCTTTGGGTTCCAGTCTCATCGAGCTGCCTGGCCGCCACGCCCCATCGTGGCAGCGCCGGGCAAGAGGGCTGCCGCAGCGCGAAATCGCGGCGGCTGACTCGCCCGCGCTGCCTACGCGGGCGCGGATAGCACGTAAACGCGGCTGCTGAGCTTGCCGATCATGCGGTAGATGTGCCACAGGCAGTCGCCGAGCTTGATGTCGTAGTTCTGCTTGCCGAACCGCGCGATGTACCGCTCCGGGTCGCGCAGCAGCCTCGCGGCGTGCAGCAGATGAGAGCCCGGGTCCGGCGCGTGCTCCTGGTAGTACTCGCCCCACTGGCTGCCCAGCACGACGCAACGGTCGACACGCAGCCCGGCGTCACTCATCGCGGCCTCGGCGTTCTCCGGATCCATCGCCGCGGCCGAGCAGGCCATGACGGGCAGCAGGAACGCCGCTTCACTCGGCTGCAACAGGCTGGTCGTGAACATCTGGTAAATCAGCGCGCGTCCGCCGGGCTTCAGCACGCGGCGGAACTCACGGTAAGCGCCGGCCAGGTCCTCGACGAGGGACAGGACATCACGGCTCCAGATCAGGTCCGCCGACCCGCTGGGCAGCGGGAGGTCCTCGGCGGCCCCGACCGTGAAGCTGACGGGGCAGCCGGGCGGCACGCCCAGCCGAGCGGCCTGCACGCAGCGCTGCACGGGGTCAACCCCGGTGACATGGAAGCCGAAGCGAGCGGCGAGCTCGATCGCATACTCACCCTCACCACACCCGGCATCGACGGCCACAGCACCGGCTGGAAGCCCCATCTCGGCCACGTAATCAAACAGCGAGTCAGGGCCAGACGGGCCGAGCGACTCCGCAAGCTGCTGGTTGAACTGCTCCTCGATGAGGTCGTAGGCGTCCTGGCTTTGCATCCGGGTTCCGGGGTCCGTCACGCGGCGATCCTCCCGCGGGCACGGGGGAAGGGCCAGCGATTTTTCCGGCGGCAGCCACTGCCGCGGAGCACCGGCCTGGCCTGTCCGGCGGGCGGCGGCTATACCCTCTGGCTCATAGCCGTCGACGATGTGGGACCCCTGCTTGATCGCTTCCTGGGCGAGGCCGGTCGCGTGCTGCCCCTGGTCGCTCTGTGGGCGCACGGGTCGCTGGCGCTCGGCGACTTCGTGCCTGGCCGCAGCGACCTGGACCTGGTAGCGCTGATCGGCGCGCCCATCGCAGGCCCGCAGCGACGGGATCTGCAGCGCGTACACGAGGGACTGATCAGCGAGCAGCCGCTGGCACGCAACCTGCACTGCGCCTACGTGGTCAGCAGCGACGTAGCCGATGCCCGCCGCAGCCACGTGACGTGGGCTCAGGGGGAACTCTACGAACGGCCTGTGTCGCCGGTTAGCCGCCGGGAGCTGTGTCAGGGCGGGCTGTGCCTGCGCGGGCCCGCTCCGGCCGCGGTCGTTCCTGCGGTCACGGATGCCGAGCTCGCCGAGTACGTGCGCGTCAACCTGCGGAACTACTGGCATCCCAAAACCAGTCGTTCAGACATCTGGCTGCGCGACATCTGGGTCGACCTGGGGATGTTGACGCTGGCGCGGGCGACGGTGACCCTGCGCGACGGGCGGCTGATCACCAAGCGCGAGGCAATCGAGGAGCTCGCCCGGCTTGGCGCTCCCGCCGACGTGCTGGACGATATTTACCGGCGCCGGTACGAAGCTGCGGTGTCCGCCTCCGTGCTATGGCTGGCGCGAAGAGGCTATCTGGCCAGGAGCTTCATCAGGGCGGGCATCGAGCGTGTCCTGGCCAGCGACGCACGTTAAGCCCGGCGCTCGTCATCGGCGGGTGTGACCGGCGGCCGCACCGCGCAAGGATCACTCATCGTGCCAAGGCGACGGAGACCTTGACCGTGCCGCCGTCGCCGACGGGCTGAGCTGGGCCATCGGCACCGTCCGCCGGGCGGACGTCCAGCTCGGTGGCGAGCGTCTCGCCGGCCAGGAAGGCCGCGTGGGCCCGGACCGCATCGGCCACGGAGCCGTCGGCGCCGATGGTGAGCCGGATCCGGTCGGACACCGCCAGCCCGGCGTCCCGGCGGGCCTGCTGGACGATGCGGACCACGTCGCGTGCTACGCCCTCGGCCGCCAGCTCGGGCGTGACCGAGGTGTCGAGCTCGACCAGCCCGGTGTTGCCCGGCAGCGCTGACGTGGACTGCGGGCGGGCGGCAGCCAGCCGGACTTCGTACTCACCGGCCTGCAGCTCGACTCCGGCGGCGGTGAGGGAGTCCCCTGATCGCACCACGTTTCCCTCTTTGACGGCGCGAATGACCTCCTGCACTTTGGCGCCGAGCCTTGGCCCGAGCACGCGCGGGTTGACCGCGAGCT
>JASHSO010000006.1 GCA_030038715.1 Streptosporangiaceae bacterium | reverse complement strand
GCCTCGGCGGTGAGCTGGTACACGCCAAACGTGGTCATGCCGATCTCGTCCACCGGCAGCCGGGCCGACCAGCCGACGGAGGACCGCGCCGCCAGGTTGCCTCGATCTCGCCACGAAGCACCGCTGACCGGGCTCACTGCAACCAGGTCGCCGGAGGTGTACGGGACAAGGTCGTCGATGCCGCTGATGACTGTTCCAGACGACTCGAGCTGCACGACGGGGCTGGTGATCTGCTGCTTGGAGTCGTTCGTCAGTGTTCCGCGCACAGTGATCGTCTGGCCCGGTGCGGCCCATTGCCGACTAAGGCCGGTGATCATCACGGTGACCTGGGACTGAGCCTGGCCGACTCGGGTCTGGCTCGCGGCAGCCCGCTGTCCCGCAGCGAGCAGGACCGACCCGATGATCGTGAGCAGGAGCACGGCGGCAACGGCGCTTGTCCGTCTCACCGGTGCCTCACCCGCCCCCACGCGCCGCATCCGCACGGCCCTTCCCGCAGCTTGGGGGCCTTGCACAGGCCAGGGATCAGGCGGAGGCTGCATGCCGAAAATGTTATTGCGAACAGCCGGGTGCCCAGGGCACCGCACCACGGTGACGCCAACCGCGGCGAAGCGGCAGTATCCTGCGACAGGTCCTGCCGGATACCCGGCTCTCACTCAAGGCTACGCCGCAACCCAACTTCGATGCCCGTGCCAGATCCAGACTCGCTGAGCAAGCGTCAGCTGCAGGCTGCCAGCGCGCTGCTCGCGTCCATCTCTGGTGCCGCGAGCGATCTCGGCAGCCTGTTCGCTGCGGCCGGGCACGAGCTGGCGCTGGTCGGTGGGTCAGTGCGGGACGTGTTCCTTGGCCGCCAGCCGGGCGATCTCGACCTGACCACCGACGCGCGGCCGCAGCACGTGCTCGCCATCACTGGTGGCTGGGCCGACCGGGTCTGGACTACAGGAGTCGAATTCGGCACGGTCGGGCTGCGTAAGGGCAACCAGACCTTCGAGATCACCACCTACCGGAGCGAGCACTACGACAGGAACTCGCGCAAGCCAGCCGTCGAGTACGGCTTGTCACTCGAAGACGACCTGTCCAGGCGTGACTTCACCGTCAATGCCATGGCCGCGCGGCTGCCCGGGTACGGGCTTGTCGACCCGTTCGGCGGTCTGACCGATCTGCGCCACAAGGTGCTGCGGACGCCGGGGCCGCCGCGGACTTCGTTCACCGACGATCCGCTGCGGATACTGCGCGCCGCCCGGTTCACCGCGCAGCTCGGATTCACCGTGACACCCGAGGTCCGGCATGCCATGACCGACTTGGCCGGGCTATTGGCTGCGCCGAAGGTCTCCGCCGAGCGCATCGAGGGCGAGCTCACCAAGCTGATGCTGTCGCCACTGCCCGGTGGGCCCGCCGCGGGCATAGCCCTGCTCGTGGACACCGGCGTGGCCGACCAGGTGCTGCCCGAGATTCCCGCCCTGCGGTTGGAGTCCGACGAGCACTACCGGCACAAGGACGTCTACCAGCACTCCTTGACCGTGCTCAGCCAGACAATCGAGCTCGAGCAGCGTTACGGACTCAAGCCAGACCTGACCCTCCGGCTCGCCGCGCTGCTGCACGACATCGGCAAGCCGCGTACCCGATCCCGGCTGCCCGGCGGGCGGGTCGCGTTCCACCACCATGAGGTGATCGGGGCAAAGATGGCCGCCAAGCGGCTGAGCCAGCTGCGCTACCCGAAGGACGTGGTGCACGACGTCTCCCGACTAGTCGAGCTGCACCTGCGGTTCCATGGCTACGGCGAGGCGGAGTGGACCGACTCTGCGGTGCGGAGGTACGTGACCGACGCCGGTCCGCTGCTCACCAGGCTGCACGTGCTGACCAGGGCGGACTGTACTACGCGTAACAAGGCGAAGGCCCAGCGGCTGGAGCTGGCCTATGACGGCCTTGAGCAGCGGATCGAAGAGCTTGCGGCGCAGGAAGAGCTGGCACGGATCCGGCCGGACCTGGACGGCCACGAGATCATGCAGATCCTGGGTATCGGGCCGGGCCCGCTGGTGGGGAAGGCCTACCGGTTCCTGCTCGAGTTGCGGATCGAGCACGGGCCGCTCGGCAGGGAGCGCGCGGTTCAGGAGCTGCTGCGCTGGGCCAAGTCGGCTGGGATCGATGTTCCGCCGACGAACCCGGGGGAATGACGGGTCACTAGCCAGTAGCTTGCGGCGACGATCGCGTAGCCAATCGCGATCACCGCGATGAGCGCGGTGGACTTGCCGTCACGCGGCATGAACGGCACGCTGATCAGCGCCCCGGCGGCGAAGGTGATATTGAACATCATGTCGTAGAAGGAGAACGCACGCCCCCGGTAGGCATCGGGAAGCTCTTCTTGCAAGATCGTGGTGGCGCAGATCGCGATGCTCTGCCCGGCCAGTCCGATACAGAACCCCATGGCCAGATAGGCGATCTGGCTGAACAGCTCGCCCAGACCGCCGATCAAGATCGCGCTCGCCGCCAGCAGCACGGTAATGCAAGCGGGCTTGGCCAGCCGTTTGGTAACCGGTGGGGTGATCAGCGCCGCGCAGAAGTAGCCGATCGCCACCGCGGCGACCAGGTACCCGTAGTGTGTCTCCGCTGTGGTCGAGTCCGGCCCGGGGTAGAAGTGGTTCCGGTAGAGCAGGATCGACATCAGGAACAAGACTCCGTAGAAGATCCTGTTACCGCCGGTCGCACCGAGCGCGCCGGCCGGACCCCGGCGCCTGGCAATGTAACGTGCCCCCTCGATCAGCCCGGCGACGACCAGTCCAAGCTCGGTGCGCAGCCGTCCCGGCTCGGCCTCGCCCGCATCGTGCGGTGGGCCGAGAAGCTCCCGGGGCATGGTTCGGGCGACCAGGCTGGCGATCAGGTAGCACACCCCGGCGGCCAGCACGGTGACTGCCGCGCCATGACTTGAGTCACCGGTGACTGCTACGTTCACGCCCACGCCGATGAGGCCGCCGACAAACGCCAAGGTTCCGCCCAAGGTCGGCGAAACCGCATTCCCCATCACCAGCTTGTCACCGGCTACCACGTGCGGCAGGGCTGCCGACAGCGACGCCAGGAAGAATCTGTTCACGCCGAGGACAAGCAAGACGGATATGTAGAACCACACGCCGACGTTGCCCGACGCCATCAGCGTCGCGGTGAGCACCACGAAGAGCGCCCGCAACAGCGCCGAATAGACCAGGATCTGGCGCCGTGACCAGCGGTCGATGAAGACGCCGGCGAACGGGCCGATGAGCGAGTACGGCCCGTACAGAACCGCAAATGCCGCCGCTCCCTTAAGCGGATTGGGATAGACCGACGCGTTGAAGAAGACGTACGTGCCGAGACCGGCGGTCAGGATTCCGTCGCCGGTCTGCGAGACCAGCCGCGTGGACAGCAGCCGCCGGAAGTCGTGCTCGGCCCAGACTACGCGCAGGTCGCCGACGAAGGACGACTTGCGGCGCTGAGCCGGCGTTGACACGTGCCCAGACTACGAGCCCGGCCGCACCTGCGCACGTCCGGCTAGCGTTCGACCTCGCCGCGGATGAACTTCTCGACCGCGTCGCGCGCGACGTCGTCGCTGTACTGCTCTGGCGGCGACTTCATGAAGTACGACGAGGGGGACAGCACCGGCCCGCCGATGCCGCGGTCCTTCGCGATCTTCGCGGCGCGGACGGCGTCGATGATGATGCCAGCCGAGTTGGGCGAGTCCCAGACTTCGAGCTTGTACTCCAGATTCAGCGGCGTGTCGCCGAACGAGCGGCCCTCGAGCCGGACATAAGCCCATTTGCGGTCATCCAGCCACGGCACGTGGTCGGACGGGCCGATGTGCACGTCGGCCTTGGCCATCTCGTGCGGGATCTGCGAGGTCACCGACTGGGTCTTGGAGATCTTCTTAGACTGCAGACGCTTGCGCTCGAGCATGTTCATGAAGTCCATGTTCCCGCCGAAGTTCAGCTGGTAGGTGCGCAGCAGCTCGACCCCGCGGTCCTCGAAGAGCTTGGCGAGCACGCGGTGCGTGATCGTGGCACCGACCTGGGACTTGATGTCATCGCCAAGGACCGGCACGCCGGCGGCCGCGAACTTGGCCGCCCAGACCGGGTCGGAGGCGATGAAGACCGGGAGCGCGTTCACGAATGCCACGCCGGCTTCGATCGCGCACTGCGCGTAGAAGCGGTCGGCCTGCTCGGAACCGACAGGCAGGTAGGACACCAGGACGTCGGCGCGCGTCTCGCGGAGCGTCCGCACCACATCGACCGGCAGCTCGTCGGACTCGGTGATGATGTGGTGGTAGAACTCGCCGAGCCCGTCCATCGTCGGGCCACGCTGGACGACCAAGCCAGTCGGCGGCACGTCGCAGATCTTGATGGTGTTGTTCTCGCTCGCGACGATGGCTTCGGCGAGGTCGCGGCCGACCTTCTTGGCGTCCACGTCGAACGCCGCGACGAACTCGATGTCGCGCACGTGGTAGGGGCCGAACTGGACGTGCATGAGGCCGGGCACCCGGCTGGCCGGGTCGGCGTCCTTGTAATACTCAACGCCCTGGACGAGGGAGCTTGCGCAGTTCCCGACGCCCACGATGGCTACCCGTACCGAACCCATGAGGATTGCTCCCTTATCTTGTGCCGCGCGCCGACTCGCCGCCGTCCTAGACGGCCGGCGACGTTCCGCCGCTCTGCGTGTGTTCTGTGTAACGTGCCCCGGGCTGCGTCCCCGACTGGCGCTCCGAGGCGATCAGCTCGTTCAGCCAGCGGACTTCCCGCTCCACCGACTCCAAGCCGTGCCGCTGCAGCTCGAGGGTGTAGCTGTCGACCCGCTCGCGGGTCCTGGTCGCTGCAGCCCGGAAGGCCTCCAGCCGCTCCTCGAGCCTGCTGCGCCGGCCTTCCAGGATCCGCATCCTGATGTCGGCCTGGGTCAGGCCGAAGAATGCGAAGTGAACGCCGAACCCGTCGTCATCCCATGCCGCCGGGCCGGACTGGCCGAGCAGGTCGTGCAGCCGCTCCTTGCCTTCGCCGGTCAGCCTGTAGACGATCTTTGACCGGCGCGGGCGGTCCAGCGGCTTGTTGGGATCCGCTGCAGTGTCCGCGGCGATCAGCCCCTTGCCGAGCAGCTCCTTCAGCGCCGGGTACAGCGACCCGTAGCTGAACGCCCGGAAGGCTCCGAGCAGCGAGCTCAGACGCTTGCGCAGCTCGTAGCCGTGCATCGGCGTCTCGTGCAGGATCCCGAGGATCGCCAGTTCGAGCACGGCTGAGCGCTGGCTGGTCATCTTCGCTCGCACCTGCCGTTCCGCGCCGAGCTTCGGCTAACTATGCTGGTCCCTGGCACCGCGGTCTGTTGCCGCGATGTATCGGGTTGATACATCGCCAAGATATGCGCTAAGTCGCGGCGGCGCAAGTGGCGGCGGCAGACAGGCCCTGGTGGTAGCCCCGTGCGGCGGCGCGGGCGGTGCTGCGATGACCACTCAGGTATCCAGTCGCGGCCAGTTCCGTCGTAACCTGTCGGGCATGAGGCGATTGGTCGTCGACTATGGA
>JASHSO010000567.1 GCA_030038715.1 Streptosporangiaceae bacterium | reverse complement strand
GCGGGAGGCGGGCCGCGCCAAGTTCAGCCGCGCCAGCGAGATGCTCTTCACCAGGGAAGGGCTCGAGCAGGCATCCTCGGAGCTGACGGCCGCACACACCGCACGGCGGTTCGCAGGCAGGACCAGGATCGCCGACCTGTGCTGTGGCATCGGCGGCAACCTAGCGGCCCTGGCCGGTACCGCTGGCCAGGTGGTTGCTGTCGAAGCAGACCTGACCGCCCTAGCGTTGGCCAGGTGGAACGTGGCCGTACAGCGGGCTGCCGCTGCCGTCGCGCCGATCTGCGCCGACGTCCGGGACCTAGCGCTCGGCGGGGGCCGTGGCGGGCTGGACGGCCTATTCATCGACCCGGCCCGCAGGTCCGGGGGCCGTCGGTTGCGGACCGGGGACTCGCATCCTCCGCTCGACTGGTGCCTTCGGCTGGCCAGCATGATCCCCGCTGTGGGCATCAAGGCCGCCCCGGGCCTGGCGCGAGATCGTGTCCCGCCCGGCTGGGAGGCCGAGTTCATCGCGGTCGGCCGCGGCCTCAAGGAGGCTCTGCTCTGGTCTCCGGCACTGGCTAGCACGCAGCGCCGGGCGACGATCCTGCCGGGCGGCGCCACGCTAGTGAGTCGGAGCGGCCCGCCCGTCCCGGTCTGCGAGCCAGGCCGTTACCTCCTAGACCCGAATCCCGCTGTTACCAGGACAGGTTTGGTCGCCGAGCTGGCGCGTGACGTCGGCGCCTGGCAGATCGACCCGATGATCGCCTTCCTGTCGGCCGACAAGGCGGTACGCACACCGTTCGCCAGGACACTGCGGGTGCTGGACTCGTTTCCGTGGCGCGAGCGGCAGGCTGGCCGCAGGCTCCGCGAACTCGGGATCGGCGTCGCCGACATTCGCCGTCGTGGCCTCGCCGGGGACGTGCAGCAGATACACAAGCGGCTGAACCTCCGCGGCGAACACAGCGCGACCATCGTGCTGACCCGTCGCGAGGCAGCGCCGTGGTGCCTGATCTGCACCGATGTTGCTGCTGGCTCTTGATCTATGCCAGGGCCGGTAGCCGCCGCTGGCCGAGCGCTGCGCTACGACTCGGCGCCTGGCTCGGTCCGGTTCGGGACCTCAGCCTCGTCGGAACCGACCATGAGCCTGGCGCGCAGCGCGTCGCCTCGGGCCACGGCAGCCAGCCGCAGGTCTGCCTGGAACGCGGCCATCCGCGCACCGAGTGCGGCGTCGCTGAGCGCCAGGATCCGGACGGCTAGCAGGCCGGCGTTGCGTGCGCCGCCGACCGCGACCGTCGCGACGGGCACTCCGGCGGGCATCTGGACGATGGACAGCAGCGAATCAAGGCCGTCCAGATGCGCCAGCGGCACTGGCACTCCTATGACAGGCAGCGGCGTGACCGCGGCCAGCATGCCGGGCAGATGGGCAGCGCCGCCGGCGCCTGCGATGATCACCTTGATGCCGCGGCCAGCCGCCGCCTGACCGTAGCCGATCATGTCGGACGGCATCCGGTGCGCGGAAACGACGTCTGCCTCAGCGGCAATCTCAAACTCGGCAAGCGCATCGAAGGCCGCCTTCATGACAGGCCAGTCCGAGTCGCTGCCCATCACAACGCTGACCACGGGCTGAGTGCTCATCGTCGGCCTCCCCCGCCGATCACGGATCCTCTACACCGTCTGCAAGGTAGCTTGCCGCTCGCATGGCTCGCTTGCGCACCACCGCCGGGTCATGGCCGAGCGCAGTCACATGGCCGAGCTTGCGGCCGGGCCGCACCTGCTTGCCGTACAGGTGTACCTTGACGGCTGGATCGGCGGCCAGCACGTGCGGCAGCCCGGACCGCAGATCCGGGTTCTCGCCGCCGAGCAGATTGGCCATCGCCGCATGCCTGCGGGCCTGGACAGGCGAGCCGAGCGGCAGGTCGAGGATCGCGCGCAGGTGCTGTTCGAACTGGGACGTGACGGAGCCCTCGATTGTCCAGTGCCCGCAGTTGTGCGGCCGCATCGCCAGCTCGTTCACGATCAGGCCGTCTGGAGTGTCGAACAACTCGACAGCAAGCAGTCCCGTCACGCCGAGGTCCCTGGCGATCGCCAGCCCGAGCCGCTGCGCCGCGGCCGCCGTGCCGGGCGCGAGCCCCGGGGCGGGGGCCAGCACCTCGCGACAGATCCCGTCCTGCTGCACGGTCTGGACTACCGGGTATGCGGCACCCTGGCCGCTTGGCGCCCGGGCAACCAGGATGGCCAGCTCGCGCTCGAACGGAACGTGCTCCTCCACCATCAGGTCCAGGCCATGCGCTAGCACCTCGGCAGCCTCGGCCGGGCTGGCACAGACCCAGACTCCGCGTCCGTCGTAGCCGCCGTAGATGGCCTTCAGAACCACTGGCCAGCCACCTATGGCCGCGAAACCCGTCACGTCGGCGAGGTCAGCCGCGATGGCGTAGCGCGGGCAGTGCACGCCGAGGGTGGTCAGTCGCTCACGCATGGCCAGCTTGTCCTGCGTGAAACGAAGCGCGCTAGGCGCGGGCCTGAGCACGTGACCGGCGCCCTCCAACTCTGCCAGCAGCGGACCCGGCACGTGCTCGTGATCGAAGGTGAGCACGTCGCAGTCGGCTGCGAAGGCCTTCAGGTCGGCGGCGGACCGGTAGTCGCCGATGACAGTGCCCGCGCAGACCTGTGCCGCACTCTCCCGCGCCCCAGCAGCCAGCACACGGAAGTCGATCCCCAGTGTGACCGCAGCGGCCGCGGTCATCCGGGCAAGCTGGCCAGCGCCCACCATGCCCACAACCGGGCCCGAGTTCGCGCCGACAGTGCGCCCCAGGCGAGTGTGCGGGTGATCCGTCACGAGCCGTAGCCTACGGTGCCGCGGCAGCCAGCCAGGCCGAGACGGCCAGTCGACCCGAACGGGGGTCAGGCTGGGCCTAGTACGGCAGGCTCCTCCTCGGCCTCCGCCGTCGCATGCGGCAGGAATAGGGCGAACACCGCCGGCCGGGGCCGGACCAGCACCACCTGGCCGCCGTCCGCCGCGGCTATCGTGCGCGCCAGCGCCAGTCCGAGCCCGGTACCGTTCGGCGAGCCGCTCACACTCCGCTCGAAGATCCTAGGGGCCAGCTCCGACGGCACACCGCTGCCCTCGTCCCGGACCTCGATCACCACCGAACGGCGGGTGCGGGACGTCCTGATCGTCACCGTTCCTGCGCCGTGCACCAGGGCGTTGTCCAGCAGCGTCGCGATCACCTGGGCGGCGCCGCCGGGCGTCGCGAGCGCGAACAGGCCTTTCTCTCCGGTGACGGTCAGCCGACGGCCTACCCGCCTGAACGCGGGCTCCCACTCGACGACCTGCTGCCCAACGATGTCATCCACGCTGGACAACGTGGGCGTGCCGGTGGCCGT
>JASHSO010000566.1 GCA_030038715.1 Streptosporangiaceae bacterium | reverse complement strand
CATGCCGTCTAGCGGGCCCGAATTGACCAGCGTGCCCTCACCGGGCGTCGCAATCCCGGTCTCTCCGGGCTCCGGCGAACAGGTGTCGAGCACCGTCCGCACAGGCAGTCCGAACTACCGGGCGAAGTCCAGGTCGCGCTGGTCGTGCGCGGGGACGGCCATGATCGCCCCGGTGCCGTAGTCCGGCAGCACGTAGTCGGCCGCCCACACTGGGATGCGCTCGCCGTTGACCGGGTTGATCGCGTGCCTGCCCAGGAACACGCCGGTCTTATCCCGGTCGGCTGCCTGGCGCTCGATGTCGGTCAGCTTGCGAACCTCGGCGAGGTAGGACACCAAAGCTGAGCGCTTCGACGGCGCGCATAGCTCATCGGCCAGCGGGGAGTCCGCGGCGACCACGAAGAACGTGGCCCCGTACAACGTGTCCGGCCGAGTCGTGAACACGGTGACGGGTTCGGGCCGACCCTCGATCTCGAACGTGACCTCGGCGCCCTCGCTGCGCCCGATCCAGTTGCGCTGCATCAGCAGCACGCGCTCCGGCCACTTGCCCACCAGCGGCGTCATGTCGTCGAGCAGCCGCTCCGCATATTCGGTGATCTTGAAGTACCACTGCGTCAGGACGCGGCGGATCACTTCGGCGCCGCAGCGCTCGCACTTGCCGGCGATCACCTGCTCGTTGGCCAGTACCGTCTGGTCGACGGGACACCAGTTGACGTAGCCGTCCTTGCGGTAGGCCAGCCCCCGTTCGTAAAAGCGCAGGAATAGCCACTGCGTCCATCGGTAGTAGTCAGGATCACAGGTCTGCAGCCGCCGCGACCAGTCGAAGGACACCGCGTACTGGCGAAACGACGCGGCCTGGGTGTCGATGTTCTTGTAGGTCCAGTCGGCCGGATGCGTGTTGTTCCTGATGGCGGCATTCTCGGCGGGCAGGCCGAAGGCGTCCCAACCGATGGGATGCAAGACGTTGTGGCCGCGCTGGAAGAAATACCGCGCCATCGCGTCGCCCAGCGCATAAGCCTCGGCGTGCCCCATGTGCAGGTCGCCGGAGGGATACGGGAACATGTCCAGCAGGTACGTGCGTGGGCGCAGGTCAGCCGGGTCGTCGCTGGCGCGGAATAGATCCATCGCGTCCCAGCGTCGCTGCCACTTCTCCTGGATGGCGCGCGGGTCGTATCGATCTGCGTTATCGGCCGCTGTCATGACATTCCTCGCGAGATGGTGAGGTCCGGATCGGCCCCTGCCCGGCCTGGCCTGCTCCACACTGTGCTTCACATGGAAGCGCCCCCCGGTCACGAGGGGCAGCCGCGCCAACGACAGGACAGTCGGCGCGGCTAGGTAAGGAGCAGCCTGGCAAAACGCACGGCTTCAGGGTAGCGCACTCGGCTCGCTGGCTGGATCTCATCGCGCACTCGGCACGGCCCGAATGGGTTGGCGACGGCCAGTTGGCGCGACCCGCAAGCCTCGGCGCGACCCGCAAGCCTCGGCGTAGCCCGACCGCAGCGTGGTCAGGCGACTGTCGAGCAAGCTCCCGATCCCAGGCACGGGGACACGAACCGCCTAGAGAGATAACCACAGCAGCATTCCGTCATACATTTCGCAGCCGTCAAGAAATCGCATAAAGAGGCCGGTCGTGAATTCCGCCTTGACCGCGGAACGAGAGCGTCGAATAATGACCTAACGCCCAGCACTTGATGCCAATCCGTGGAGCGCGGGCAAATCCTCGGACGGCGAAGCGCACCTCGGACGACGAGGAGGAACTGGGCAGAGGCGGACAGCGCCGACAGGCAGGGTCATTGTGACACGGGGTGGCATGGCCGGGCTGGTGACACCTGGCCCAGCCAATATTGGCCATTTACCGGGGGAATAATGAGAATTGACATGCACGCAGAGTTAATGCATCGCAGCAGCATGAATCACTCGCGGTCGGCCATAGCGCGAGTCTGCGCCAGCTACCATTCATGCGCTCCAAATCAGGCCAGGCCGGCATGCAGCCAGGGGCGGTGCCATGACTGAGGACAGCGTGGGCAGCGCCACGCCCCCGCTTGCCATTGTCGGCCTGGCCTGCAGGTTCCCCGACGCCGACGATCCTGCTGACCTGCTCGATGTGGTGCTGACTGGACGCAAATCATTCCGGCGGCTGCCGCCAGTCAGGGTCGACCTCGCCGACTACTACCAGCCCGACCTGGCAACCCCAGACGCGACCTACAGCACCAGGGCCGCGCTCATCGAAGGCTGGCGGTTCGACCGCGCTGCCTTCGGCGTCGGCCCCGCGGCCTACGCAGCCGCCGATCCGGCGCACTGGCTGGCCCTGGAGACCGCAGCCCGTGCACTGGCGGCTGCCGGGCTGCCCGGCGGAGACGGGCTGGACCGCGACCGGACAGCCGTGATAGTCGGAAACTCACTGGCCGGCGATACGTCGCGGGCTAACGCGCTGCGCGTGCGCTGGCCCTATGTCCGCCGGGTGCTGACCCAAGCGTTGGCCGCCGAAGAGGTGCCGGCTAGCCAGGCCGACCTCGTGCTGCGGAAGGCCGAGGGCCTGTACCTGGCCCCGTTCCCGGCCATCGGCCCGGCCACCCTCGCTGGCAGCATGCCCGCTGGGATCGCTGCCGGGATCTGCGCCTACTTCGGCTTGCGCGGCGGCAGCCTCGCGGTCGACAGCGCGTGCTCCTCAGCCCTCCAGGCGGTGGCGTCGGCATGCACCTCGCTCGTAGCCGGCGACCTCGACGCGGTCATCGCGGGCGGGGTCGATGTCAGCCTCGACCCGCTTAAGCTCATCGGGCTGGCCAAGGCAGGCGTCCTGGCCACCGCCGATGTCCGTATCTACGACGAGAGCCCGACCGGCTACCTGCCCGGTGAGGGCTGCGGCATGGTCGTGCTCATGCGGACCGCGGATGCACGGGCGCATGACCTGCCCGTGTACGCCGAGATCACCGGGTGGGGCACGTCAGGAGGCGCCGGCCCGGGTGACGCCCGGTCAGTCGCGAGCAGCCAGCTGCTGGCCATGCGGCGGGCCTACGACCGGGCAGGCGTCGATCCGGCCGAGGTGCAGCTCATCGAGGGGAACGGGGCCAGCACTCAAGCGGGCGACGAGGCGGAACTGCTGGCGCTCTGCCTGCTTAGATCGGGCGCCAGGCAGCCCGCAGTTCTCGGGTCGGTCAAGGCCAACATCGGTCACGCGAACGCCGCGGCCGGCGCGGCCGCGCTCGTTAAGACCGTGCTCGCACTCGGTACCGGCGTTCTGCCGCCTGCCACCGGCTCGCACACGCCGCACGAGATGGTCAGCTCCGGCGAGGGCCGCCTTACCCTGCCGCGCGACGCACGGGGCTGGCCGGACGGCATCAGGCTTGCGGCGGTCAGCACCATGGACGGCGAGACCGGCACCAACGTGCACCTCGTGCTGCGCCATGAGCCAGCAGCCCCGCCCCGGCACGGCTCGCGGCCGCGTGCGGGAACGGCCGCCCACGTGTATGCCGCTAGCAGCCCAGATGCCGACAGGTCCGCCGGCCCGGGAACTCCGGCCAGCGCGTTCGGCCGACCGGGATCGGCTACCCACGAGCCCATGCCATTCCTGTTGCACGGCGCGGACCGCTACGCGCTGACCTCTGCTCTTTCCAGGCTCGCCGATACAGCCGACTGGCTGTCCGACTCCGAGATGGCGGACCTGGCCTGTCGGCTGGCCCGCGACTGCGGGCAGCAAGGCAGGGCGAAGGTCGCAATCGTGGCTGCCCGGCAAGAGCAGCTGGCAGCGCTTGCCAGGGAGGCAGTAACGCTGCTTCCGCATGTGAAGGAGGGGAGGCTCACCGTAAGGCCGGGCATCTTCGCCTCGGATAACGCTGACGGAAAGGTCACGCTGCTGCTGTCCGGCGACGCACCACGAGCGACCGACCGCGCTACCGGCCGGGCGGGTATCGACGCCGCAGTCGGCGAATGCCTGGACAGGCTGCGCTGGCTAGAGTCGCTCGACGTCAGCGCCATCGGCGCCGTGGGCCACGGGCTGGGCGCCCTGGCAGGCCTAGCCTGGGCCGGCGTGCTCGGCGAGGCGGAGGCTGCCGACATCGCCGCCAAGCGCGGACAGTTCCTGGCCCGCCCGGCAGCGGGCGAGCATGAGGTTAGCGGCGAGACCCAGGCCGCCGACGACACCCAGGCCACTCGGGCCGCGGAGCCGAACGGCGATCGCCAGGCGACCACAGAGCTTGGTACGACGATCGCGCGGAAATACCGTCTCGGCCCGGCACGGCGCCGCTTGATCTCTACCATGACCGGCAGGCCGGTCACGTCGGTTGACGAAGCGATCGCCCTCATCTGCAGCGGGTTCAGCCAAGGCGACAAGCTGGCCGAGGCGGTCAGCGCAGGAGCCGA
>JASHSO010000565.1 GCA_030038715.1 Streptosporangiaceae bacterium | reverse complement strand
GTGTGCGTGCTGCTGCGAGAAGACTGGCGCCGGCCCTGACCCTAGTGCGCGACCTGGTGCCCGACCTGATGCGAGACCAGTAAGCAGGTCTGCACGGCCGCACGGCGGTCACGCTGACGGCGTCTCTGCTGTCCCCTACGGTGGAGTTCGCCTCCCCGCTAGTGCGCAGGTCTCGCGGCCCAGGAGCGCAAACTCGCACGTCAGCGCCTTGCGCCTAGCGAAGATTCATGATCGTGATAAGAGTCGGGTCATGGGGCCGTTCTACCTGAGGATTACGCGCGAATCGGCTCACCTCAAAACGAGAACCTGCAGGTCAGCGCTCCACCTCAATCACGACCAGGATCGTGGCCAACTCAGGACGGCGCAGGAGCTAGCGACCCGTCCTCAGGGACCGTATTTGAGTATCGCGCCCGCGTAATTGCCTGACGCCGAGTACCCACCGGTGGCCCACACCGAGAGCGTTCCCGGGATCCAGGTGATCCCGGTCAGGTCACCGGCCGTGTATCCGGGGTCGGGCGGCATCGCGGCCGTTGTCCAGCGGCCGTCGCTCAGGTGAGCGAAGTAGCAGGTGTTCGCGGGCGGCGGGCCATTCGCGGCTAGCCACAGCCCGCCGTGACCATCCTGAGTCATTGAATCGACATGGCTGATCTGTGCTGGAATCGACACGTGACTCCAGGATCGGCCATTCCAGTGCAGCAGGTACAGCGTCTTCACGTAGGGCTCGCCCGAGCTGTTATCCACGTCGACCCAGACATTGTTCGGTCCCAATGCGACCGGGTTCTGCAGATAGGTCTGGCCCGGTAGTTGTGCCTTCGGGACTTGCACGGTGAGCCATCGGTGGCCGTTCCAGTGCATCAGGGCGTAGGCCGAATTCTTGCTCGTGACGTGTCCCGCCACTCCAAACGCCCAGATGTCGTTCGGCGAGACGGCGCTCACCTGGTTAGGTATCCCCGGTAGCGGCACCATGCTCCACTTGCGGCCGTTGTAGTGGGAAACGTACGGGCCGGGCTCGGTTGGGCTGGGGTGGCGGCCCGGTCCCAGGCTGAAGAGCCACACGTTGCTCGAGCTGAAGAAGACGGGAGTAATGCGATAGATGTCGGACTCGTTCCACACCAGCGCCCAGACCGGAATTGCCCATAGGACCCACTTAGTGCCATTCCAGCGGAGCACCCGGGTAAAGGTTGAGTTGGTAGCGGGCGGGTCGATGAGCCACGCGTTCTTGGCCGAACTCGCCCCGAGGGCCACGCTTGCTGCCGCCTGCTTTGTCAGCGAAGCCGGCACCTGCACCTGAGTCCAGGTTGTGCCGGTCCAGCGCTCCACGATCTCGGCGGTGACCGAACCGTCCGACTGCGCGGTCCAGGTCGACCAGGCACTGCCGGGACTTGAGACGTAGAAGCTGGAGGTCCACGGCGCGCTAGCCGTGCCGATGTTCTGCACAACTTGCCACGACGGCGACGTGGCGCCAGCGGCAGGCACCACTGCCCCAGCCGACAGGACTGCCGCCGCACCGGCCGCAGCGAGCGTCCTGACGGCAAAACCTGCGCGCATAGTGGCCTCCCAGCTAGGCACAAGGTACAACCATCTATGACCGCCCCGAACGGCGACAAAAAGGGAATGGGCCGGTCGGCGTGGGCGGTTAGGGATTCGGAACGGGGGCACTGCGGGCGGGCCGAGTCGTCGCGGCGCGCTGTCCCACAGCGGCAGGACGCACGGCGCTGCATCTCTCGTGCTGATCTGCTGGTTCGAGTGCAAGCCAGTTGCCCGGCAGGACGCGGCAGAGTGGTGGGCTGCCCAGTCGAGCAGGACGACGAGCCGCCGGTAGCGACGTTGCCCAGGCGGCCGTGGCTGCTACCTTCGCTCGCCACGGCTTCCACGTTGCGGCCCGTCGCAAGCCCGACCGCCCGCTCCTGCGCCGCGATCTCAGTGCATGAGTAGCCGTTGTTGACGTCGGCAGTCCGCACTCGTGATCGTGGTGGACCTTTGCCGGTGCTAGGTTGCCGCGTTGTGGCGATTGTCTACGAGTGGCGCGGCCTGTTTACCAATCACGAGGTCAACGCCTTGCATGCCGAAGCTTTCAATACCAGGGTGTACAGCGACGCGGAATGGAACTGGGTCGAGCTGGTGCACCGCCACAGCCTGGGATGGGTCGTTGCCCGGCAAGGCCAGCAACTCGTGGGCTTTGTCAACGTAGTGTGGGATGGCTTGGTGCACGCGTGGCTGCAAGACACGATGGTGGCCGCCGATGCTCGCGGCCAGGGAGTGGGTACCAAACTGGTCGCGCGCGCCCGTGACGGTGCCACGGCGGCTGGATGTGAGTACCTGCACGTCGACTTCGGTTACCACCTGCGCCCGTTCTACCTGGGCGCATGCGGTTTCACCCCGGTCAACGCGGGGCTACTGCCCCTGCAATGATCCCGTCCGGCTAGCGGTTCCCGGCGCAGCACGGCTGGAAGGATCACACGTGGCCCGTGATCGCGACGTCGCGGCGTTCGATATACGCGCGCCCGGCTATGAGGCCGGCTGGCGCGGTCGGCTGCACCACCAGATAGCCGACCGCACCGCCGACTTGGCCCTGACGCTGGCTCCGAAGCCGCGGCGGGTCCTCGACGTCGGCTGCGGCACCGGCTACCTGCTGCGCCGGCTCGGTGCGCGCTGTCCCGACGCCGTCGCACTGGCAGGCATAGACGCGGCGACGGCCATGATCAGCACCGCGCAGGCACTCGCAACCGATGACCGACTCCGGTTCCTGCCCGGCACTGCCGAGGATCTTCCCTGGTCAGCCCAAGCCTTTGACTTGGTCGTCAGCACGACATCGTTCGACCACTGGGCCGACCAGCAGGCCGGCCTGACGCAGTGCGCCAGGGTCCTGGTTCCTGGCGGTCGGCTCGTGCTGGCGGACCTGTTCTCGGCCTGGCTGGCGCCCACGGTGATCGGGAGTCGGCGCGGCAAGGCCCGCACTCGAGGGCGCGCTACGCGCATGCTGACGGCTGCCGGATTCCACGACCTGCAGTGGCACGATCGCTACGCTGTGATCATCGGTGTGGTGACAGCGCGCAGATAAGCGGGTGACAGCCTCCGGGGCAGCGCCACTATCGCGATGGGCCATACAGTTCATCGACCCGCCTGACCTGGGCGACTGCACGGTCTACCGGTACCTCGTGCCGCTCGAGCGCACGCAGTATCTCTTCGCTCCGCTCGCTTAGGAAGCCGATGCCGCCCGGCTCCGCGCCCCGCAGCCTGAACCACACCGCGATCCTGCTCCAGGGCAGCGTAACCCGCTCCGCGATCGCCAGTTCGTCATACCGCGCCACCCACGTCGGCACGAGCCAGCGGCTCAGCATGGTTCCGCGGACGCGGACGCCCCAGTCGAAGAGTTCCAGCCGCGCGAGAAGTCCGCTCGTGATCAGGTACCGGCACATCACGCCGCCCCAGAAGACCTGGTCGGGCTCGCTTGCAGCCACGTCAAGCGGCCGCCCGCAGGAGGCCGCACGCCTGACCCAGACCAGCACGCCA
Organism: Streptosporangiaceae bacterium; assembly: GCA_030038715.1. Classification (GTDB taxonomy): domain Bacteria; phylum Actinomycetota; class Actinomycetes; order Streptosporangiales; family Streptosporangiaceae; genus JAJYUU01. The sequence continues at coordinate 5,302 of JASHSO010000565.1, read as the reverse complement.
GCGGCGGCGAGCGCGACAAGCACAGCGGCGAGCAGGATATCGACGAGCACCGGTCCTCCTCCCCGTCAGGCTAACCGACCGCGAGCCTCCCGCGGCGGGAGGTCTGGACTGTGCAGCCTATCGCCAGGGCTGACGGCACTGGCCCAGGGTGATCAGGCTCGGCGACCTGCGGGTTCCTGGGCGCGAAACCGCGCACAGGCCGCGGGTCGAGCCGGTGCCAAGGCCGGGGCCGATGACCAGCCGTCAGTTAGAGGAGACCCAGACCGGTAGGGCAGACTGCTGCTCATGAGCAGCTCACGCCGCCGGGACGTCGTCGTGGTCGGCGGCGGGCACAACGGGCTGGTCGCCGCCGCCTACCTGGCCAGGGGCGGGCTGGACGTGCTGGTCTGCGAGCGGCGTGACGTGGTCGGCGGCGCCGCGGTCAGCGAGCGCCCGTTCGGTCCGGAGTACCTGGTGACCTCGCTGTCTTACGTGGTGTCGCTGCTGCCGCCCGACCTTGTCGCCGACCTCGCGCTGGCAAGGCACGGATACCACGTCTTCCCGCAGGGCCCGTACTTCGCCCCCCGGGCCGACGGCAGGTACCTGCGCCTGCCGGAGGATCCGGCCGCGCGGCACGCGGAGATCAGTAAGTTCTCCGCATCCGACGCCAGCGCCTACCCCGCCTACGAGGGGCATCTGCAGAAGATCGCGAACGTGCTGGCGCCCATGCTCGAGGAGATCCCGCCCAGGCTGGGCTCCCGGCGGCCCGCGGACCTTGCCCGGCAGGCCATGCTGCTGCGGCACCTGGGCAAGCTGGACGAGCGCGGAGCGGTCGACGTCACCAGGCTGCTGACCGGCAGCATCGCCGACCTGCTCGACCAGTACTTCGAGTCGGACGCCATGCGCGGGCTGCTGTCAGTCTCCGGCGTGATCGGGACCTGGGCGGGCCCGCGCTCGGCCGGCACGGCCTACGTCATGCTGCACCATCACATCGGCGGTGTCGACGGGCAAGCTGGCGCTTGGGGCTTCCCCCGCGGCGGCATGGGCGGGGTGACCCAGGCGATTGCCGGGGCGGCGCGCGGGTTCGGCGCGGAGGTCCGCACCGGTACCGCGGTGGTCAGGATCCGGACTACATCAGCGGGCCAGGTAGCCGGCGTGACCCTGGAATCCGGCGAGGACATCGACGCTGACATCGTGATCACCACGGTGCACCCGAAGATCGCGTTCCTCGACCTGCTCGACCCTACGGCACTACCCGCGGAGTTCCTCGACGACATCCGCCACTGGCAGACCCGCAGCGGTACCGTGAAGATCAACCTTGCCCTGGACAGGCTGCCCCGCTTTGCCAGCCACCCGGACTACGACCCGCAGGTACACGGCGGGACGATCGTTCTCGCCGAGAGCCTGGACGGCATCGAGGACGCGTTCCAGGACGCGGTCGCCGGACGGCCGTCGGCCGTCCCGTTCGCCGACATCTGCATCCCGAGCGTGTTCGACGACACCCTCGCTCCGCCTGGCCGACACGTCATGTCCATGTTCACCCAGTGGGTACCGCACCGCTACGCGGACAAGCCCGACAACGGTGAGCTTGACGCCTATGCCGACCGGGTCGTCGCGCGGATGGAGGCCGTTGCGCCCGGGTTCACCGACTCCATTCAGCATCGGCAAGTGCTCGGGCCGCACACGATGCAGCAGGAATACGGGCTGGTCGGCGGAAACATCTTCCACGGCGAGCTCAGCCTCGGCCAGATGTTCCATGCGCGACCCGCGGCTGGATACGCCGACCTGCGCACTCCGGTAGGCGGCCTGTACCAGGCCGGCTCGGCTACCCATGGCGGCGGGGGTGTCACCGGCATCCCAGGCCGCAACGTGGTCAGGCAGATCCGCGCGGACCGCCGGGCCGGCCGCTGGCGGCACCCGGCTGGCTGGCGGCAGGCGGCCAGCGAAGCGCGCTGGCGTAGGCTCGACACTCATGAGCGATCAGCCGGGTAGCGCACAGGTCCAGCATGTCTCGCCGGCGGCCGAAGCCGTGCCGCCTGCGGCCGAAGCCGTGCCGCCTACTGCCAAGAGAGTGCCGGTCGAGCGAGCGCACCACGGCGACATGGTGGTAGACGACTACACCTGGCTCGCCGACAAGGACAACCCGGAGACGATCGCGTTCTTGGAGGCGCAGAACGCCTACATGCAGGCGGTAACGGCGGACCAGGACCAGCTGCGCGAGACCATCTTCGGCGAGATCAGGGCCAGGACCAAGGAGACGGACCTGTCGGTGCCGGTCCGCGATGGCGGCTGGTGGTACTACGGGCGGACGATCGAGGGCAAGCAGTATCCAGTTCGCTGCCGTCGCCGGGTCCGGCCAGATGACGCGGGACCACCGATGACGCAGGACGGCGGGCCGCTTGACGGCGAGGAAGTCCTGCTGGACTGCAACGAGCTTGCGGGTGACAGTCCGTTCTTCGATCTCGGCGCCTTCGAAATAAGCCCGGACGGCCAGTCGCTTGCCTACTCCACCGACACCTCGGGCGACGAGCGCTTCACGATGCGGTTCAAGGATCTGCGCACTGGCCAGGTCGCGCCGGACGAGATCCCGGACACCTACTACGACTGCGCCTGGTCGGCCGACTGCACGGCACTGCTTTACATAACTGTCGACGACGCATGGCGGCCCTACCGGGTCTGGCGGCACACGGTCGGCACGCCGTCCTCGGACGACGTGATCGTCTTCGAGGAGCCGGACGCGAAGTTCAACGTCAACGTCGGGTTGTCACGTAGCAAGCGGTACCTGATGATCAGCTCGGCTAGCTCGCTCACCAGCGAGTTCTGGCTGCTTGACGCCGCGAACCCGACAGGCGAGTTCAGGGTGGTGAAGCCGCGCCGAACGGGCGTGGAGTACAGCGTCGAGCACCAGGTGAGGCCCGACGGAACCGACAGGCTGCTGATCCTGCACAACGACGGCGCGCTGAACTTCGAGCTGGCGCAGGCACCGGCCAGCGACCCGGACCGGTGGACACCGCTGATCGCCCACCGCGACGATACCCGGCTGCTCGGCGTCGATGCCTTCGCTGACCACCTGGTGGTTTACCTGCGCCGGGACGGCCTGACCGGATTGCACGCCATCGGCGCTGCGGGCGAACACCGGGACATCGGTTTCCCCGAGCCCATCTACACCGTGTCGCCCGGCGCGAACCCGGAATACGACTCGACCAGCTACCGGCTGCACTACACCTCGATGGTGACGCCGGACACTGTCTTCGACTGTGACGTCGCGACGGGCACGTTGACCCAGCTCAAGCAGACTCCGGTATTGCCGGCTCCGGATGGGACGCCCTATGACCCCGCCGACTACGAGCAGCATCGGCTGTGGGCGCAGGCGGACGACGGCACTAAGATTCCCATCTCGCTGGTCTGCCGGAAGGGCACACCGCGTGACGGCTCTGCCCCGTTCCTGCTTTATGGCTACGGAAGCTACGAGATCTCGTCCGATCCGAGCTTCGCGATCCCCCGCATATCGCTACTCGACAGAGGGTTCGCCTTCGGGATCGCGCACGTCCGCGGCGGCGGGGAGATGGGTCGCGCCTGGTACGACGACGGCAAGATGCTCCGGAAGATCAACACCTTCGCCGACTTCGTCGCCTGCGCCCAGCACGTTGTCAAGGAAGGCTGGACCACGCCGCAGCGGCTGATCGCGCGCGGTGCGTCGGCTGGCGGGCTGCTGATGGGGGCGGTGGCGAACATGGCCCCCGACGCGTTCGGCGGCATCGTCGCGCAGGTGCCGTTCGTAGACGCGGTGACCACGATGCTCGACCCGACGCTGCCGTTGACGGTCCCTGAGTGGGAAGAGTGGGGCGATCCGCTGCACGACGCCGACGTCTACCGGTACATGAAGTCCTACAGCCCGTACGAGAACGTCGATCCGGGTGCGACCTATCCGCCGATCTTGGTGCTGACCAGCCTGAACGACACGCGCGTGCTCTACCACGAACCGGCCAAGTGGATCACCAGGCTGCAGGCCACGGCCGGCGGCGGGCCGTTCCTGCTGAAGACCGAGATGGTGGCCGGACACGGCGGCCGGAGCGGCCGTTACGACGCATGGCGTGAGCAGGCGCTGGTGCTGGCGTGGATCGTGACGACCGCGGGCGCCTGAAGGCGCTAAAGCGGGAACGGGGTCCCCGTCCACCCGGCATTTCCGCATAAAACTCGAGTGCCGAGGTCACATCCGCTTCTGCCATGGCCAGCGGCCCGTCAGCTCGATGTCGAGCGAGAAGCTCAGGAACGATCGGATAACGACGATCGCGCCCAGTACGGCCACGCTGGTGAGGGTGAGCTCGGCAGCCACAGTGCGAATGATGTCGCCGGCCACAAGCAGCTCCAGCCCGAGCAAGATCGTGCGGCCTAGCTCTTCGCGGAACCGGCGATAGGTGTCAGAGTGGCGATGCACGAGCCGGACCACGGCGGCGCCGCAAGCGATCGCAGCGCCGACGACGATGATGGCGACTCCGGCGGCGTCGACGCCCATCCCGATGTCTTCGATAACGTCATCGAATGCCATCTCGCCCGCCCGCTCATTGATGACAGTACAGACCCCAGCTGCTGGCGCCGCATCATCCGCTCCGGGTGATCGGGGCCATCGAGGCGCCTTCGCTAGGACGCGTCGGGCCATCCACCGCGGTGCAGCACCATGGGATGCCACGGCAGGGCGCCGGTCGGGTCAGCGAGCATGCGCCGGGTTTGCCTGAGGTACGGATTGCATCCGCGCCAGCAGCCGTCCGGCGGTAGCAGTCCCTCGGCCATCGCCTCGGGCTGCGACACAATCGCTTCCAGGCTAGCCCGCAGTGCGCGGTCCTCCTCGTGGGCCGCGCGCGTCCGGTAGTCGTCGAGCGCGCGATGGCCGGCTGCGGTCAGCCCGATCGACGGACCCGGTCCCAGGGCGGCTAGTCGCGTTCTGCTCAGGAAGCCGGTCGCCATGGCGATGCCTTCCTTCGAGACGCCGGAACGCGGCGGCAGGTCGCGGGTGCGAACGGTCTGGTCGCCGATGACCCGCAGGACGTTGGCTGCGAGTGGCAGGGAGACCCTGGAGTCACGTTCGTGCTCGTGCTCAAGGGTCAAGCTGGTCAGCGCCTGCCCGAGGAGCGCCGGAAGCGGCACCGCGCCGTCGTCGGCTGACCCCTCCTGGTCCGCTGCGGCTTCCTGGATGACGCGAGTGTAGAAGCCGTCTGACGGATGAACTTCTGGGGGCGACCACGGCATCGTCCCGACCCATGGCAGCAGGGACTCCCGCAGCGAGTCGACGGCACCCGCGCCCAAGCGGGCACTCCAGCGCCGC
>JASHSO010000053.1 GCA_030038715.1 Streptosporangiaceae bacterium | reverse complement strand
AGCCTTAGCCAGGCTGGCAGTGAAGGTCCGTATGGTCGCGGTGGCTACCCGGCCGAGCACCGCGTGATCCAGGCCGGCGCCGAAAGCGCCAAGCGGCGGGCGGTACACGCCGGCCAGAGCCAAGGTAGTGGCCTGCTCCTCGATGGCTGTCAGGGTTATGTCGGCGTCCAGGGCGGGGAATAGGCTCGTTCCCGGCCCGGTCGCCTCCCACCGCAGCGGGAGGCTTGCCGAGTCGGCGTGCGCCATCACCTCTCCGACGTGAACCCTGACCAGCTTCGAGATTCCTCGTGCCGAGCCCCGGGGGCCGACTCTGGCCAGACCGGCCAGCCCGTCGCCGTAAGCAGTTTGCGAGACGTCAAGCAGTCGGCCATGGGCCAGGCGTGCCAGGCCCGTCCGCGCGGCAGCGAAGCTGACTTCGAGTCGTATTTCCTCGCGCACGAACACGGAAGGTATTCAAACCGAGCGCACGGCGCCCGTACACCGACCTTGGTCCCGACCTTCAGGACCGACTACGCAGGGCGCGCCGAGCATCAGCCGATGTCACCCGGGCCCAGCGGCAGTGCTCTGGCATGCCGTTGGTCCTGGCAGGCCGGGATCATGGCCCCTGGCCCCGGGACCAGGCAACGCGCGAGCCTGGATCCCTACCTGGTTAGGGAGGCGACAGCGATGAAGCTCATTACCGCCGTTGTCCAGCCAGACAAGCTTGAGGATGTGATGCGTGCGGTGTCCGACTCCGGGGCGCGCGGGCTGACTGCCACCGAAGTGAGGGGTTTCGGCCAGCAGTTCGGGCACATGAGCATCGCACGGCAGGCCGATTCCCGGGTGCTGGTGCTGCCAAAGCTCCGCATCGAGGTTCTTGTCCAGGACGAACTGGCCGAACAGGTGGCCGACGCGATCGCGAAGTCGGTCAATACCGGAACGGTCGGCGCTGGCAAGATCTGGGTCTGTCCGGTTGATGGCGCGCTGCGCGTCCGGACAGGCGAGCGCGACCGCGACGCGGTGTGAGGAAGGGCGCGACGGTCAAGGCTGATGAGGCTGCCGGGGGCATGGATCCCGGTGCGACGCAACGGCCCGACCGGCAGGTGCGATGACGCCGGCGAGCTTGCAGATGCCGGCAGCCAGGATTACGCGGGCAGTCCGCATCCTTCGGCACTACTGCCAGCTCTCGATGCGGATCAGGTTGCGGCCCTGCGCGAGGACCTGCTCGCTATGCGAGCGCTGGCGTACGCTGCCCGCTACGCCAGCCGGTGCACGCGTTGCACGTCAGCCCGACCGCCCAGGTGAGCGACAGGTTCCGGGACTACTGGCAGGTATGGGGGAATCACCTGCCGCTTGGGGTCATCGTTTCGCCGCATCGGGCCCTGGTCGCGCCGCTAGTCCATTACATCTGGTCCCTGCACCAGCAGCGGCCCGAACTGACCCTGACCGTGATCATGCCGCAAATCGTCGTACGGCACTGGTGGCATCGGGTGCTGCACAACAACATCGCCTGGAGGCTGTCGCGCACCTTGCGCACCTTGCCCCGGGTCGTCGTCGCCACCGTGCCGTTCCATCTGGCCGACTGAAAACGGGTAGGCAAGCCCCGAGCAGGTTCGGCCTGGCAGATTGGGGCCATGAGGATCGTTGCCGCACTTGGCGGAAACGCCTTGCTCGAGCGAGGCGAACATCCGGACTCCGACATCCAGCAGTCGCACGTGGAGGACGCGGCAGCCGCGCTTGCTCCGCTGGCACAGGCTCACGACCTCGTCATCACGCACGGCAACGGGCCTCAGGTCGGGATGCTGGCGATGGAGAGCGCGCGGGATCCGGAGCTGTCCCACCCTTATCCGTTCGACGTCCTCGGCGCCCAAACCCAGGGCATGATCGGCTACTGGCTCGTGCAAGCGCTAACTGCAGCGATCCCGGGAGCGCGTGTCGGCTGCCTCATCTGCCAGACAATCGTCGACTCTGACGATCCTGCCTTCGGCAATCCGGCTAAGTTCGTCGGTCCGGTGTACGAGGAGAGCCAGGCGCGCATGCTGGCCGTGCAGCGCGGCTGGGCGATCAGGCAGGACGGTGCAGCGTGGCGCCGGGTCGTGCCATCGCCCGAGCCCCGCGAGATCGTGGAAATGCCGCTGATCAACCTGTTGGTTGACAGTGGAGCGCTCGTGGTCTGCGCCGGCGGCGGCGGGGTACCGGTGACCGCCGACAGTTCGGGCAGGCTGCAGGGTGTCGAGGCCGTCGTCGACAAGGACCTGACTGCTGCCTTGCTGGCGCGCGCACTGGGTGCGACCGCTCTGCTGTTGCTGACTGACGTCGACGCGGTGATCGACGGCTTCGGCACGGCCCACGCACGCCCGGTGTCCCGCGCCAGGCCCGATGACCTGCGTGGACTGCGGCTGCCGGCCGGGTCCATGGGCCCGAAAGTCGAGGCCGCATGCCGGTTTGCCGAAGCCACGGGCGGGACAGCGGCAATCGGCCGCCTCGATGACGCTCCGGCACTGCTGGCGGGGACGGCTGGCACGACGGTTCGGCGCTAGCGCGCCACCTCAGGGTGCGCCTGGCAACGACAACTCGTCCGGGGGCAGGATCGTCGCCACCATCGTGGCCTTGATCGTGTGCAACCGGTTCTCTGCTTGGTCGAACACGACCGAGGCGGGGGACTCGAAAACCTCCTCGGTGACCTCCAGGCCGTCGAGCCCGCGCTGGTCGTAAATCCGCTGGCCGATCTCTGTTCGGCGGTTATGTAGCGCCGGCAAGCAGTGCATGAACTTCACATCCGGGTTACCGGTGGCGGCGAGCACCGCCATGTTCACCTGGTACGGGAGCAGCAGGTCGATGCGCTTGTCCCAGTCCTGCTGCGGCTCACCCATCGACAGCCAGACATCGGTGTAGACGAAGTCCGCGCCGCGCACCGCATCGGCCAAGTCGGCGGTCACAGTCAGCAGCGCGCCAGACCGGGCCGCCAAGTCGGCTGCGATATCCACAATCCACGTTGCTGGCTGCAGCTCCCCAGGAGCGCAGATCCGCGTGTCCAGGCCCAGCAGAGCGCCGGTGACCAGCAGCGAGTTCGCCGTGTTGTTCCTGCCGTCACCGAGGTAGCAGTAGCTGACACCGGACAGCGGCTTGCCGGAGTGGTCACGCATGGTCAGCATGTCTGCCAGCATCTGGGTGGGATGCCAGGTGTCGGTCAGGCCGTTCCACACTGGCACTCCGGCGTACCTGGCTAGAGCCTCGACGTCCTGCTGCGAGTAGCCGCGGTACTCGATCCCGTCGAACATGCGGCCAAGCACGCGCGCGGTGTCCTCGACTGACTCCTTGCGCCCGAGTTGCGAGTCGTCGGGTCCGAGGTAAGTGACGTGGGCACCCTCGTCGTGTGCGGCGACCTCGAATGCCGATCGGGTTCGCGTGGAGGTCTTCTCGAAGATCAACGCGATGCTGCGGCCGGCCAGCCGGTGCCGCCGGAAGCCCATCCGCTTCTCGTTACGGCAGCGGCTGGCTAGGTCGAGGAGATACAGGAATTCGTCGCTGGTGAGGTCGGTCTCCTTCAGCAGGCTGCGTCCTTGCAGATCCATGCTGCTAACCCCTTCCCGTCCGCTGCTAAGCCGGGTCACGTTCGATCGGGCACGTCATGCAGCGGGGGCCGCCGCGTCCTCGACCGAGCTCCTCGCCGGGCACAGTGATCACCTCGATGCCGTGCTTGCGCAACATCGTGTTGGTGGCGACGTTGCGTTCGTACCCGAGGATCACTCCCGGAGCGACTGCCAGGTAGTTGTTGCCGTCGTCCCACTGCTCCCGCTGCGCGGCCCGGATGTCCTCGTCGGTGGTCAGCACGGTGACGTCTGCTCTCAGCGTTTCTGCCAGGCTGTCCCAGAGACTGTGGTTGCGGCGGACGCTTAGGCCGCACCGGTCGGCTGCAGTGATGGTCCACGACCTCAGGTGCCTGTCGATGTACGGGTAGAGCACGAACGTGGCCCTGTCGATCATGGTCAGCACCGTGTCGAGGTGCATCATCGAGTGCGACTGCGGCAGCTCAACCGCGGTCACGGTCGATGCCTGACCGGACTCGAACAGCGCCCTGGCGAGGATCTCGACGGCCATCGGCGTGGTCCGCTCGCCCATCCCTACCAGGACCGCGCCGCCGCCGAGCACGTGCACGTCGCCACCCTCGATGCTGGCCGGCAGGTGGCTGGCGTCGTCGTCCCCGTAGTAGGTGACGAACTCAGAGCCAGCGAACATCGGGTGATACCGGTAGATGGCCCGGATATGCAAGGTCTCGCGCCGCCTGGCCGACTTGGCCATGGGATTCACCGAGACTCCGCCATAGACCCAGCAGGAGTTGTCCCGCGGGAACAGGTGGTTCGGCAGCGGGGGCAGCAGGAAATCGTCTGCCCTGAGCATGTCCCACCGCAGGCTGCGGGTGTGCAGCGGCCGCACGTCGGCCTTCAGTACGCCGCCGACCAGGTACACCGCGAGCTGGGACCCGTCCAGGTCGTCGGCGAGCTTGCGCAGCGGCCTGGCCAGCGTCGGGCCGGCTGTCTCCGGCGTGCAGACCCGGTCCAGCACGAACTTCCTCGCCGCGGGCACGTTGAGCGTCTCGGCGAGCAACTGGCCGAAGTAGTGCACCTGCACGCCAGTGTCACGCAGCGTCTGCGCGAACACGTCGTGCTCTTCCTGTGCCCGCTTGGCCCACAGCACGTCGTCGAACAGCAGGCTGCCGATGTTCTGGGGAGTCAGCCTGGACAGTTCGAGGCCCGGCCGGTGGATGATGGCCTGGCGGAGTTGGCCGACCTCGGAGTGGACGCCGAACATCACGACTCCTCCTTCGGCACGTCGCTTCCCTGGCCGGCCGCCTGTGGCCGCTGGCTAGAGTCGCTGTCCACCCGGTGCAGGTGCCGAGCCCGCGGCTGAGCAGACCCGTCGAGCGCAGCTTCGCTGGCATCATCGGCCACGATGCCGAGGTCCGCGGGCGCCGCGACCAGGCCCTTGCGCTCCCGGTCTGCCTTGAGGAACGGGTAGATCATCAGGCCGACCAGTATGGCCACGAGCGCCTCGTACACGGCTGAGAACCCGGAGGCGAACGTCACCCACATGGAGAAGAGCACTCCCGCGCCAGCCACCGACAGGTCGCGGGCCAGCGGCCAGCCCTGTACCCGGCGGCGCTTGGACACCAGATAGGCAAGCTGCGCGAGCGCGGACATGAAGTACGGAATCGCGACCGTGACGACGGTCAGGTCCACCAGGTAGGTGAAGACCGTTAGCCCGGAGCTTGTCGTGTAACGCCACAGCATTAGCAGCGAGGGCAGCAGGGCTGCGACCACAATGCCGAACCACGCCGACTCCTTGCGGTCGGTCCAGGCGAAAGCCCGCGGGAACAGGCCGTCGTTAGCCTGCGCGCGCGCAACCTCGGTGGTGACCAGAGTCCAGCCGTTCAGCGCCCCGATGCCGGACACGACGGCCAGCGCGGCGACGAGCTTGCCGGCCCAGGTGCCGTGAGTGAAGATCGACTCGAATGCCGGCACGAACGGTGCCCCGTTGTTGACCAGCGCGTGGTGCGGGACAAGGCCCATCACCGCGGCGGCCACCAGCAGGTAGACGATCGCACTTGCGCCGGTGCCGAGCAGCGAAGCGCGGCCCACGTTGCGCCGCGGGTCCTTGACCCGCTTGGCGGTGATGGCTGCCACCTCGACGCCGATGAACGAGAACAGCGCGACGCCGGCCGCGATGCCGATCGCTGAGTACAGGCTGCCGCCGGAGGCGTTGAACGCGCCGAAGTGAGCTCTCGTGACGAAGAACCAGCCGACGACGCCGACGAACAGCAGCGGCAGGAACTTCAGCACGACCGTGACGTTCTGGAACCATGCCATCTGCCGGACGCCCGCCAGGTTGATCGCGGCTGGGAACCACAGCCCTATCAGGGCGATGCCCCAGTTCTGGAGGCCGGAGGGATTGATACCGAACAATGCGTCGACATAGAAGACCCAGGAGGCCACGATGGCCGCATTTCCGGCCCAGGCCTGGATCCAGTAGCACCAGCCGGTCAGGTATCCCGCGAAGTCGCCGAACTCGTGCCGGGCGTAAGCGTACAAGCCGCCATCGGAGTTCGGCACGCGCCTGGTCAGCTGACCGAACAGCAATGCCAGCAACATCGCGCCTATCGCGATCACGGCCAGCACCAGCAGCGAACTAGTGCCTGCACCTGCCATCACAGCCGGCATTGTGAACACGCCGGTGCCAATGATGCTGCCGATGACCAGCCCTGTCGCCGAGGTCAGGCCCAGTGCTCTGGCCTTCTGCTGATCCTTCATGGTTGCGAGCTCGGGCCCCGGCTGCCGCCCGCCGGCCGGGCGGGTGCTTGCTGCAGTGGACATATGACCCTCCCTGTGAACGCACGCGGCTCCATTGCACGCGTTGATCACGTCGTTCACTGTCCAGTTCATCGGCAACAGCGCTACGGCACAGGGGGCGTTGGTCCTCGCCGTCGTGGCATTGGGCCCGGCTCGGCTAACAGGCCGGCCGGGGATAGAGTCCGATAGCGGTTGTCGATCAGCGAGGGACCGTCATGTCGGCAAGCGGCTACCGTCTCGTGCTGCTCCGGCACGGCGAGAGCGAGTGGAATGCCACGAACCAGTTCACCGGGTGGGTCAACGTTGCGCTGACCGCGGCTGGGGAGCAGCAGGCGGTCCGGGCCGGGGAAGTGCTAGCCAGCCACGGGCTGCTGCCGGGCTTTGTGCATACCTCGCTGCAGCGGCGTACGATCCGCACCGCTGACCTCGCGCTCGCCGCCTGCGACAGGGACTGGATTCCGGTCCGCAGGTCGTGGCGGCTCAACTCCAATCACTACGGAGCACTCCAGGGCAGGAACAAAGACCAGGTGCTCGCGGAGTACGGTGAGCGCCAGTTCCTGGCCTGGCGCCGGTCCTACGACGTCGCCCCGCCGCCGATGCCGGTCGACGCCGAGCACTCGCAGTTCGCCGACTCGCGGTACGCCGTGATCCCGGCCGAAGCCAGGCCGCGGACCGAGTCGCTCAAGGACGTCACCGCCAGGCTGCTGCCGTACTGGTACGACGCGATAGTCCCGGATCTGCGCACAGGTGCCTGCGTGCTGGTGGTCTCCCACGGCAACACGCTGCGCGCGCTCGTCAAGCACCTCGACGGTCTGTCCGACCGGCAGGTCGCGGCGCTTAACATCCCGACCGGAGTGCCGCTGCAGTACCGGCTAGGGCCGGAAATGGACCCGGGCGGCGAGGGCCGGTACCTCGGCTAGCGCGTGGAGTGGTGCTCGGGTTCGTCGAAGACCCGGGACGCAAACGCCGCGGCCTGGGTCCGCCGCTCCATCCCGAGCTTGGCGAACAGCGCCGAGACATAGTTCTTCACGGTCTTCTCCGCCAGGTACATGCGCTGGCCGATCTGCCTGTTGGTCAGGCCCTCGCCGATCAGCTCGAGTATCCGGCGCTCCTGCGTGGTCAGCCCAGCGAGCGGATCGGCCTTGGTCGCCTGCTCGCGCATGCGGGCCATCACCTTGCTCGCGGCCTCGGGGTCAAGCATCGATTCCCCGGAGGCCACGGTCCGCACCGCGCCCACCAGGTCGGTGCCCCGGATCTGCTTCAGCACGTAGCCCGCCGCGCCTGCCATGATCGCGTCAAACAGCGCCTCGTCATCGCCGAACGAGGTCAGCATCAGGCAGGCGACCTCCGGCATCCTGGACCGGATCTCCCTGCACACGCTTACCCCGTCGCCGTCGGGCAGCCGCACGTCGAGCACGGCGACGTCGGGCATCAGCGCTGGGATGCGCGCCAGCGCCGATGCGGCCGTGCCGGCCTCGCCCACGACGGTGATGTCCGGCTCGGTCTCCAGCAGCTCCCTAACTCCACGCCGCACGATTTCGTGATCATCGAGCAGGAATACCTTGATAGCAGCCCCGCCCTGCGCCTGCTGCGCCATTCGCCGTAGCCCTCCGACTCTGCTTTTCACTACGGGAACGCGCTCGGTCCCCGCTACTCATCTCACCCTAGCCGTGGTCGTCGCAGCGCAGCCAGGACCTTGGTCCCGACAGCCCCGGTCGTCAGACGCATTCGGCCGCCATGTCGATGGCTCCGCACGGGCACTCGGCCGCGCACAGCCCGCACCCCTTGCAGTAGTCCAGGTCGATCTCGTAGCGAAGG
>JASHSO010000564.1 GCA_030038715.1 Streptosporangiaceae bacterium | reverse complement strand
CTCGCCCCCTTAGCTCAGTCGGCAGAGCGTCTCCATGGTAAGGAGAAGGTCTACGGTTCGATTCCGTAAGGGGGCTCGCCGCCGCGGCCGCCAGACCTGCCGTAGCGCACCGGGTCGATCTTGGAAGTGTCGATGGGCCTGAGAATGGCCCGGGCCGGCGCACCGTCGCTTCCGTGTAGCTTGACCGGCAGGCAGATCATCTCGTAGCTGCCGCCGGCCACGGGAGCAAGGTCTAGTCCTTCGATGATCCAGATTCCGGCGGCTAGCAGAATGCGGTGCACCTTGGCGCCGTCGGCGTGGTAGCCGCCTACTGACAGGTAGTCAATGCCCACGGTGCGCACGCGTGCTGCTGCCAGGTGCTCCGCAGCATCCTCGGATATGTGCACGAAATCCGCGACGAACGTGTCGGCCTGCCAGCACCGGGCAGAGTTCTGGGTCTTGAAGAGGACCCGTTCACCTCTCATCAGCTCATGTCGTCGTAGCTCGTCCGCGGTGACCTGCCGGGGGTTCTCGATCTCGATCACGCGAGCTGCACCCATGGTGGCCGTCAGCGGCATCTCGTCCAGGCCAGGAGCGTCGTGGACGAAGTGCACGGGCCCGTCCATATGTGTGCCCGAGTGGACGCCCATGGCCAGGTGGGAGAGGTTGCAGTCGTCGCCGCGACCCAGGTCCATCACGCGCTCGAGCACGATCGGAGGATTGTCTGGCCAATGCGGCATGCCGTGCCTGACGGTGACCGATATGTCGATCCAGTCGGTTGCCTCGGACTGAGCCATAACGAAGCCCTTCACTACATACCGGGCGCGCTGCGGCGTGCCGCCGCGGCGCGCACTGACAGTGACTCAACGTGGCCGGATGCTAACGTCGGCAGTTGGCCAGTGTCATCACTCTGGACGGACCAAAGTGCAGCGGGGCCGTCGGTAACTCCCGGATGCAGGAGTGCTGCGGACCGCGTCATTCGCGGTGTCGAGGGCATGTTCCACGGATCCGACCAGCTGCCCATGCGACCCGGCCAGGACATTGGGTTTGTCTTATCGGCCAGGCTCGCTCATGTGGCCATCTGGAGGAACGCCATGCTAGCCGCCGACGAAAGGTACAGTGCACCACCGAGGCCGTTCACGACGCGCCATTCCAGTTCATGGTGCTGAACGCGCGTGACTTTGCTTCAAGGAAGTTGCTCCCTGGGCCGACAAACCGGGCCAGTCGAGTCATGGCTCATGGCCGCTTGTCGGCCTCGCTGGCTCGATGACACTGCTCGCCGTCACGTCTTGCGAGTTCTGGGTGTCAGGGTGATATGCCGGGCAGCGAGCGGAGGTGACACATGAGCGACAGTCAGTGGCTGGCAGCCGCCTTTGCGGAGCACCGTGGTCACCTGCGGGCGGTGGCCTACCGGCTGCTCGGCTCCCTGACCGATGCCGATGACGCGGTCCAGGAGACCTGGCTGCGACTCGTTGGCGCAGACACCGGCGGGGTGGCGAACCTTGGTGGCTGGCTTACCACGGTCACCGCCCGTGTGTCGCTCAACATGCTGAGGGCGCGCCGGTACCGGCACGAGTACCTGGTCGGTGACCCCTGGCCGAAAGAAGCCTCGGCCGGGGCATCCGCCGCGGCGGGCCGTAGTTGGGCAGGCGCGGCGGACACAGCTGACGGGCCGGAAGAGGAGGCGGTGCTCGCAGACTCGGTCGGGCTCGCCTTGCTTGTCGTGCTCGACACGCTGAGTCCCGCCGAGCGCCTCGCCTTCGTGCTGCACGACATGTTCGCGATGCCGTTCACCGAAGTCGCGGCCGTGCTCGGGCGCTCCGCCGACGCCACGCGCCAACTGGCTAGCCGAGCCAGGCGCCAGGTACGATGCGTGCCCAGCCCGGATCACGCCGCCGACCTGGCGCGCCAGCATGAGGTGGCCCGTACATTCCTGGCTGCTGCTCGCGGCGGCGACATGGCGGCCCTGGTCAGGCTTCTTGACTCCGATGTGACGCTGACGGCCGATGCCGCGGCCGTCCCGTCCGGTCGGCCTGCGGCTTTGCACGGCGCAGACCGCGTTGCCAGGGGCGCGAGCCTCTCTGCGGCATTGGCCGCACAGTCGCAGCTCGCGGTGATAGACGGGAGGGTGGGCATCGTGTACGCGCCCGCCGGCCGACTGCAGACTGTGCTGGCTTTCACGGTCAGCGAAACGAACAAGATCACGGAAATTGACGTCATTGCAGACCCGGACCGGCTCCGACGGCTGAGCTTGGCACTGCCCCCGCAGGCGGGTGGGGGCAGAGCTGCCAGATCAAGAGTAGGCCCGCTATTTAGCGAAAAAATGCAGTCCGATCCACGCCCACGCCACGCAGACCCCGACCCTGCCGGTGCGAGTGCGCATGATGTGTGTGAACACCCGGCCCAGTGATGGCACCCGTTCCGGCAACCGCAGCGACAGCAGCTGCACAGTCACGCCCCCAGCCAGGACGGTCAGGTACCCGGCGATCGCGATGATGCGAGTGGTCATCGTCCCGCCAGGAACACGCCGATGAGCAGCCAGACGCCGAGAGCAAGCGACCGGCCCGGATGGGTGGTAAGCAGCGGGTCGGTCAGCGCGCTGATCGTCGGGTGGGCGTACGAATCGGTCGTCAGGTGCGGCTGTTGAACCAGCGAGCTCAGCTCCCACAGCCCGCCGGCCACCAGCACGACGGCCCAGAGCCATGCACGGCGCAACGCCTGGCCGGTCAGCCTGGCCCGCTGCCGCAGAGGACCCTGCCAGCCGATGGCGACCATCATGCAGCCGAGGGCGGCCACCGAAAGTGTCGCCGGCCACGAATATCTCTTGAACGAGCCCACGAGCGCGACGTAGGCCAGCGCGGCTGTCAGCCAGCCACAGCGGCCCAGCCACCGGCGAGACCGGGAAGCTGGCCGCGGCGCAGCCGGGCTCGCGGGCTGGTGGCCCGTCTGCTTATGGGCAGGGAGCGGCACGTCGGGGCCGCTCGCCCCGGCTGTCAGGCCGTCTCGCTCCGACTGGCTGGCCGAATTCTTCCAGCATCCCAGGCCAGCAGGCACGCCACGGCCAGTATCAGGACGCCGTCGAACGGCTTGCCAGATATCGAGGTGAAGAGCGCGATAAGGAGCAAGATCGCGACGATGGGCTGGCGCAGCCCTCTTAGCAGCCCCTGACTGGCAGACACCGATCCCGCGACGTCTGCTCGCCGCTGCGCGCCGATCCGGTCTTCGCCGGTCTCCGGCGCTGCGTCCGTCACGGCACAAACATACAGTCACGCGGTGTCCAGGGCTCTCGCGGCAAGGGGCGGGAATGCCGCCCGGTGGCTCGGTGTCCAGGGGCCTCGTGGCAGGGCGTGGAATGCTGTCCGGTGGCTCGGCGTCCAGGGGCCTCGCGCCTAGATGACTCCAATGCGG
>JASHSO010000563.1 GCA_030038715.1 Streptosporangiaceae bacterium | reverse complement strand
CCGGCTGGTACGCGGACCGGACGCCGGACAGGTCGGCCAAGGCAGTGATCATCATGACACTGGTCGCGCTCCTGCTGGTGGCGGTCGTGCCAGTGGCCCTGCTGGTCGCAGTGGTCATGATGATGCTGGGAAACGTCATCGGCGGGCTGGCGCTGTTCGGCGGCTCGGTCCTCGCCGCCGCCATCGCCGCCGCGCTGGCGGGCATGAGCGGGATCCGGCACCTGCGCAAGCTACTTTCCAGGGGCAGCTTGCGTGTCGTGCGGCTGAACGGCAGCCAGTACGCCGACGTCACCGAGCCAGCGGGCAGCGACTACAGCAACCTCGTGCAACTTGACAGCAGCGAGTACACCGAGTCTCGCGGACCTCGGCTTTCCCCGTAATTGCGTTCACTTCGGGCCCGACGCGCCAGGCGCGCTCGAACCAGCGCGTCCCGAACGGCTGGCCGCCGCTCGTGAACCGGCCAGGGCAGTAGCGGAATTACGACAATACCCTCAGGGCCAGCAGGTATATCGCCACGGTGTCGCAAAATCGCTAGCGCAGAGCCGCGGGACCCGCCGAGGCTAGAGACATGCACGAGGAGAGGGAGCAGTGCATCCGGGCAGTGCAGTCGAAGGATGCCAGGTTCGACGGGTGGTTCTTCACCGCGGTGGTCACCACCGGCATCTACTGCAGGCCCAGCTGCCCGGTGGTGCCGCCCAAGCCGGCGAACATGCGGTTCTTCCCGAGCGCCGCAGCCGCGCAGCAGGCCGGGTTTCGCGCGTGCAAGAGGTGCCGGCCCGACGCCAGCCCGGGCTCGCCCGAGTGGGACGTTCGCGCCGACGTCGTGGCCAGGGCCATGCGGCTGATAGCCGACGGCGTCATGGACCACGGCGGGGTAACCGCTCTGGCGGCCCGCCTCGGCTACAGCGTGCGCCAGGTGGAGCGGCAACTACTCGCAGAGCTCGGTGCCGGTCCGCTCGCCCTGGCACGAGCGCAGCGGGCGCAGACAGCAAGACTGCTGATCGAGACCACCGCCCTGGCGATGAGCGACGTCGCGTTCGCCGCGGGCTTCGCGAGCATCAGGGCATTCAACGACACGGTTCGTGAGGTATTCGGCCTCTCCCCAACCCAGCTGCGCGAGCGAGCGGGACGCGGCCAGGCCGACGCCGGGGTGGGCACCCTCGCGCTCCGGCTGCCGTTCCGGACGCCACTGTGCCCGGATAACCTGTTCGGCCACCTGGCCGCCACCGCGGTACCAGGCGTCGAGGAATGGCGCTCCGGCTGCTACCGCCGAACCCTACGACTGCCGCACGGGCACGGCATCGCGGAGCTGCGGCCGCAGCCCGATCACGTGAGCTGCCGCCTGTCCCTCACCGACCTGCGCGACCTGTCGAGCGCCATCAGCCGGTGCAGGCGCATGCTCGACCTGGATGCCGATCCCGTGGCTGTCGCCGAGTTGCTGGGCGCGGACCCGCTGCTCACGCCGCTGGTCGCCAAGGCACCGGGACGTCGGGTGCCGCGCACCGTCGATCCCGAGGAGTTCGCGATTCGCGCCGTTCTCGGCCAGCAGGTGTCCGTCAGAACCGCCCGCACCCTAGCGGCCCGGCTCGCCACGGAGCTTGGCCAGCCTGTCGAGGACCCGGGCGGCGGCTTGACCAGGCTCTTCCCCGAGCCGGCGGCGATCGCCGAGGCCGACGGCGGGACGATCGCCATGCCGGCAGCGCGCAGGCGATCCCTGCTGGCGCTGGCGCGGGAACTAGCTGGCGAGCGGATCGACCTGAGCGTGGGCGGGGACTGGCACGAGGCCAGGCTCCGGCTGGCGGCCGTGCCCGGGGTCGGTCCGTGGACCGTCGAGATCATCGCGATGCGCGCGCTCGGCGACCCGGACGCGTTCGCGCCGTCCGACCTCGGCGTGCTCGCCGCAGCTCGCGCACTCGGCCTGCCGACCGCGCCCTCAGCGCTGGCTTCCCGGTCGGCGGACTGGCAGCCCTGGCGCGCTTACGCCGTCCAGTACCTGTGGGCGGCCGCCGATCACGACATCAACCGCATGCCTGCGACAAGTGAGGAGCACCGATGAGCAGCACTACCAGTCCGACCAGGCGTGGCCACGTTGTTCTCGCCAGCCCGGTCGGCCCGCTCACCCTCGTAGCCGAGAACGGCGAGCTGACCGGCTTGTACTTCGGCACACACCAGCACGCGCCGTCGCTGGACAGCCTGGGTGCTCCAGGTGACCCGGCGGCAGCACCGTTCGCGGCAGCAGCGAGCCAGCTTGCCGCCTACTTCGCGGGCGAACTCACGAGCTTCGACCTGCCCCTGGCGCCTGCCGGATCGGAGTTCCAGCTCAGTGTCTGGGCAGCACTCCGCACTATCCCCTACGGCCAGACCAGGTCATACGGTCAGCTCGCCCGGCAGATCGGGCGTAGTACCGCGAGCCGTGCAGTCGGCCTAGCTAACGGCAGGAATCCGATAGCTGTCGTCATCCCGTGTCACCGGGTCATCGGCTCGGACGGCAGCCTGACCGGGTACGGTGGCGGCCTGGACCGCAAGCGCTACCTGCTCGACCTGGAATGCGCGGGCGCCACCGGTCAGTCGTCCCCGAACAGCGCGCTGACCGACTCTCCTTCGTGAATGCGCCGGATGGCCTCGGCCATAGCTGGCGCCACGGAGATGACGCGCAGGTCGAGTCCCTCGCCTGTATCCGCGATGGGCAGCGTGTTAGTGCAGACGACCTGGCGCACCTGCGGCTGCGCCGCGATCCGCTTCAGCGCCTCGTCGGCGAATAGACCGTGGGTGCAGGCAATATGGACCGACCGTGCGCCGTTCTCGCGCAGACGGTCGAGTAGCTCGATGATTGTCGTGCCGCGGGCTATCTCGTCATCCAGCACGATCACCTCCCGGCCCGAGACGTCGCCGATGATCGACCTAATCGTGACCTGCTCGTCGCTGAGCCGCTCCTTCGCCCCTGCAGCTACCGGCAGCGAGAGCATTCGGGCCAGTGCCGCCGCGTTCTTCGCGTTGCCCAGATCGGGCGAGACGACCACCGAGTTGGACAGGTCCATGGGCCGGAAGTGATCGGCGATCTCGCGCAGCGCGTGCAGATGGTCGACCGGGACCGAGAAGAAGCCGTGGACCTGTGGCGCGTGCAAGGTCATTGTCAGGATCCGGCTGGCGCCCGCCGTGGCGAGCAGGTCAGCTACGAGCCTGCCGCCAACGGAGATGCGCGGCATCGACTTTTTGTCCGACCGCGCATAGGAGTAGTAGGGAATGACTGCAGTCACCCGCGCGGCGGATGCCCCTCTGGCGGCGTCGAGCATCAGCAACAGCTCCACCAGGTTCTCCTGCACGGGCGGGCCGAGCGGCTGGATGAGGAAGACGTCGCGCTCCCGGCAGTTCGCCAGCAGCTGCACTTCCAGGCAGTCGTTGGCGAACCGGGTCAGCCGCAACGGGCTAGGCGGCACGCCGAGATGAGCACATATTTCAGCAGATAGCGCCGGATGGGCGCTGCCGCCGAACACGACGATCTCGCGCACGTTCTCAGGCTATGAGGTCACGCCGCCGGTGTCTGCCGACGGCACTGGCCGCCAGGTCACGCTGCCGGTGTCTGCCCGGCGGCCGCAAGAACTGGCCATGTGGTCATGCCGCACCCGGCTGCCGGGCGGCGAGCTCGGCACCGGCCGCAGCCAGCCAGCGCCCAGGCTCGCGCATCGCCGCCGCCGCTCCCCCAGCCAGGCCGGTCAGCTCGAGGGCGTGGGTCCCGGCTGGCGGGGCCAACCCGATGGACCCGGCGACCAGCGCTACCCGCACGCCGGCCTGGCTGGCTGCGGCGCAGACGGCGCCGACGACCTTGCCGGCCAGCGAAGACGCATCGAACTGACCTTCGCCGGTGATGATCAGCCCCGCTCCAGCCAGCGCCTGCGGCAAGCCGGCGATCCTGGCGATCT
>JASHSO010000052.1 GCA_030038715.1 Streptosporangiaceae bacterium | reverse complement strand
CCGGGTCGTCGGACATCGGCAGGAGCGTGACGCCGGTGCGCCACCGCTCGCACAGCCTCCCGGTAACCGCCGACAGCGGCTGCCCGGCTGCGAGCAGCTCGGTCCGCAGGATGTGTGCTGCGATGTCCCTGTCGCCGAGGCCAAACCAGCCCGGCCCGGCTCCGTAGGCGGCTAGCTCGCTCAGCACCGAGAACGTCTCGTCGGCACGGCCCCAGCCCTGTTCCTCGCTGACTCCGCCGCCCAGCGTGTACATCACAGTGTCGAGGTCGGGGCAGACGTGCAGCCCGAACGGAGTGAAGTCATCACCTGTGTTGCCGATGACCGTGATGTCGGCACCGGGGACGGCCGCAAGCAGGCCGCGAAGGAACCGTGCAGCCCCCACCCCGCCCGCCAGAACTGTGATGCGCATGCGGGCAGTCTGCCAACTTACCGGCCTGGCTCGCTCGCGGGCCCCGCCGGATGGGCCGGCACGGGCCTGCGCAAGCCCGTTCCGGTCCGAAAATCCGCTACGGAATTTCGCCTCATCCCAGGCAACCGGGTCGCCATTATCACGTATCTCCCTTGACGCGGCGCAAGACACGCGGGTGTAATTTCAGCTATGTAATTTAGTGCTGACGAGCCGCCGGCAGGAGCACGGGGACCAGGGACGAGCAGGAGGTGTGCAGTGGCAGACGTCATCGTCTCGCTGCACGAAGCGCTCGGCATCAGCGCAGCTGATGTCGGGGAGCAGAGCTGGCAGGACCGCGCGCTTTGTGCGCAGACAGACCCGGAGGCGTTCTTCCCGGAGAAGGGCGGCTCGACCAGGGAGGCCAAGAGGGTCTGCCGGTCCTGCGAGGTCAGAGCCGAGTGCCTGGAGTACGCACTCGAGCATGACGAACGGTTCGGGATCTGGGGCGGGCTGTCGGAGCGGGAGCGCCGCAGGGTTAAGCGCCAGGCCGTGTAGCGCGGGCCGCTCTGGCCTGGCAGGGCCCGGTAGCGACCGGAGGCGAGTGGCCAGTCTGCGGCTTCAGATTCGCGTATTGTTCACGGGTACTCCCATCCGGGCAGGCATGCACCCCGACAGCAAGCGAATCTCTTGTCGCCCAACGACTCCTCTTCACAGCACATGGTGACCGCAGTCATCGTCTCGCACGATGGCCACGCGTGGCTCCCGCACATGATCAGCGCGCTGCGCGAGCAGAGCCGACCGGTGCACCGAGTGGTAGCCGTCGATACCGGTAGCCGGGACCGCAGCGGTTCCTTGCTGGCCGCTGAACTGGGCCAGGGTGCCGTGTTCGGGATGGAGCGCTCCACCGGCTTCGCGGCTGCCGTCCGGCGGGCTATGCAGCACAAGGCGGCTAGTGCGCCGGTGCCCGGCAGGGGGGAACCGTCGCGCGGCAGGGCAGAGCAAGCGGAGTGGATCTGGCTGCTGCACGACGACTGCGAGCCGGCGCCGGACGCGCTTGAGCAGTTGCTCCGCGGCGCCACCGAAACTCCCGCAGCGGCGGTGCTCGGTCCGAAGCTCATGGACTGGAACGACCGGCGGGTGATACTCGAGGCCGGCGTCACCATGGACACCGCCGGGCGTCGAATCACGGGCGTCGAGCCGCGCGAGGTCGACCAGGGCCAGCATGACGGCGACCGGGACTGCCTGGCGGTGAGCAGTGCCGGGATGCTGGTCCGCCGCGACGTGTGGGACCTCGTCGGCGGCTTCGATCCGGGCATGACGCTGTTCTGCGAGGACATCGACTTCTGCTGGCGAGTGCACGCGGCAGGTTACCGGGTCCGCGTGATCACCGACGCAGTCGTCTACCACGTTCAGGCCGCGACTAGGAACCGGCGGCACATTTCAGTGGGCCGTCGCGCCATGCTGCTCCAGCGACGGAACGGCCTGGTCACGCTGCTCGGCAACCTGCCGGCGGGTCTCATGTTCGGCGCACTGCTCGGCAACGTCGTGCTATCGCTGCTGCGCACCGTGTTCTACCTGGTTGCCAAGCGGCCGGCGGCGGCCCTGGACGAGTCCGCGGCCGTCGCCTCGGTTGTCGGCAAGCCGCTGTCGCTGGCCCAGGCACGCCGCCGCCGAGCCCGTGGCCGCCGGGCGGCCTATTCCCGACTCCGCGGCGACATTCCGGCCGGCCGGTCGATCCGGCGGATGGCGGAGTTTGCGGCTTCCGTGCTGTCGCCGTCGCAACTCGATACCGTCGGCGCCCACCATGCCAGCGACGATCCGACCGACGACGACTCGCTGCTCACCGACACCGGCTTCGTGCAGCGACTGCTGACCAGGCCGGCCGTGCTGCTCGTGCTCGGGCTGCTGGTCGTGGCGGGCGTGGCCGAGCGTTCGGTGATCGGCGGCGGCACGCTTGGCGGCGGGTTCCTGCTGCCCGCCTGGGAGGGCGCGTCCGGGCTGTGGTCTGAGTTCCTGCAGGCATTCCATCCGACCGGGGTCGGATCGACGAGTTTCGGCCCGCCGTATCTTGCCGTCGTCGCTCTGCTGGCCACGGTTCTGCTCGGCAAGTCGTGGTTGGCCATCGACGTGCTGCTGCTTGGCTGCGTGCCGCTGGCGGGCCTGACGGCCACCATGGCACTGCGTCGGGTGACCACCTCAGTCCCGGTGCGGGTATGGGCGGCGGCCTCGTATGCGCTGCTGCCCGTGGCATTCGGCGTGATCGCGACCGGCCGGCTGGGTACTGCCGTGGCTTTCGTCCTGATTCCGCTGATCGGCTTGCTTTCCGGGCGGATGTTCACTCAGCCGCGGCAGCTGGCCCGGCGTGCGGCATGGGCGACCGGGCTGGTTGTCGCGGTCGGTGCGGCCTTCGTCCCGCTGCTGTGGCCCATGGCGGTGGTCGGCGCTGTGCTCGCGGTGCTGACTCTG
>JASHSO010000562.1 GCA_030038715.1 Streptosporangiaceae bacterium | reverse complement strand
GCACCTGGCCAGTCCGCAGGTGAATCTCACCACTCACATTCAGGATGTCGTGAACGTGGTCTGGTACGAGGACCTGACCGACCTCGTGCTGCTCGGGTTCTCTTACGGAGGGTTCGTGGTGACCGGCGCCGTGGGCTATGTCGCTGACCGCGTGCGGCACCTTGTGTATCTCGACGCTTTCCTGCCAGCCGACGGCGAGACACTGTTCGGCCTCACCGGCCAGCCCGGCGGGCCCGTGCTCCAACTCGGAACCCAGTGGCTGGCGCCACCTCCGGCGCGCAGCTTTGACGATGCGGCCGAGGAGGCATTTGCACTCCCGCGCCGCACACCTCACCCGATCGGCTGCTTCACCGAGCCGGTACGGCTGCCCCGGCCTCTCGAGGAGTTCCCGTTCGGCCGCACCTACATCAAGGCAACGGCCGAGCCTGCGGGGCCGTCACCGTTCTGGGCAGCCGCTCGACGCGTGCAGTCGTCCCCGGCCTGGGACTACCAGCAGATCGCGACCGACCACCTCGTCCCGGTCAACCGCCCGCACGAGCTAGCTGAGATCCTGCTGAAGCTGGCGTGATCCGCCCGAATCAAGCCCCTGCCCATGCGCTGCGGACTGGCTCGTAAATCGCGACCACTCTGGACCTCGTCTCCCAGAGTCCGAAAGCGTCGAGCAGGATGCGCACGCTGCGGTCGGACCCGGTGCCGTCAAGGGCGCACGGCGGAAACCTGGGGAGAAGGAGCCACTTAGATGTCAGGAAGGGTCGAAGGCAAGGTAGCCTTCATCACCGGCGCCGGGCGGGGTCAGGGGCGCAGCCATGCGATCCGCCTGGCCGAGGAGGGCTCCGACATCATTGCCGTCGACGCCCTTGCGGACTATCCGACGGTCCGCTATGCCATGTCCAGCCGGGCCGATCTCGACGAGACCGTCCGCGCTGTCGAGGCGCTCGGCCGTAGAGTTGTGGCGGCCAGAGCCGACGTGCGCGACGCCGCGATGCTGCGAGCGGCCCTCGATGCCGGCGTGGCTCAGCTGGGCCGGCTGGACATCGTCTGCGCCAACGCCGGGATCTATACCGTCCAGCCGTGGGACCAGGTCACTCCGCAGGTGTGGCAAGACACCATCGACACGAACCTGACCGGGGTCTGGAACTCCATGGTCGTGGCGGTCCCGTACCTCATCGCCGCCGGCGGCGGGTCGATCATCGCCACCAGCTCCACGGCCGGCCTCAAGGGCATGCCCTTCCTCGCGCCTTACGTTGCAGCTAAGCACGCCGTGGTCGGCATCTGCCGGTCGCTAGCCAACGAGCTCGCCGGCCATCACATCCGGGTCAACACGGTGCACCCAACCGGCGTCGATACCCCGATGGTCGCGGGCCTAGAGACCCTCGAGCCGTTCGTAAGCCAAAACCCCGAACTGGGCGCCATCTTCACCAACGGCCTGCCCGTTGAGGCGCTCGACCCGCGCGACGTCAGCAACGCCGTGCTGTGGCTCGCCTCGGACGAGGCACGCTACGTCACCGGCGCCGCCCTGACGGTAGATGCCGGTAACACCATCCGCTGACCATCGGTTCCCGCCGAGCCGGGCTGGCAGCATCGACCACGACCAGTACCGCGTGCCGCCGACTGACGGCGGTTCAGCATCCACTAAGTTCCGCCGGAACAGTGCAAGATGCACCGCGTCCGGGCAGCAGAGAGCTCGAGCAAGGCCCGGAGGCGACACGCTTGGTCAGGCGGTTATGTGCTGGAACGCCGCGCAAGGTCTGACCGCCTACGGCTAGGCCCGCAATCTCGACGGGCTGGCGGCCGCCCGGCGTGGTGGACCAGTGCGCCGAGCCACCGGCGCGTGCTGCGCTGGCAGGGCTGGGCGAACTCGCGCGCCGTCCGGGAGCACAGCACTGTTCAGGCTTAACGGGAGGCCGGGACCACGTTCCGGACCAACTGGAACGTGGGCACTCTGGGGCATCACAGGATCCGGATCACCCGGCTGGCGGTCCGGACCGAACAGGAGTGCAGCAAGAGCGATCTGCTAGTTCTAACGCGGCTGCAGCCCGAACCGGGCTGCGACCACGAGGACCAGGTCGGGCTGTCACGGGACAGACGGGACACCGCCGACGGTGTCGGTCTCACTGAATCTGGTCCGTGATCTTCGAATGGCCCGGGCTGCAGGGCGGGACCGCAGGGGGAGTGGCCAGCCTCGCTGCCTCGCGCAGCGCCGCCGCCGCCCCCGCGTTCGTCGGTCGGCGACAACCGGCAGGCCGGTGCCGTTGCGCGCGCTAGGGCTGACGTGATCGCAGGGCCTGGCGGAGGAGGGCAAGGTCTGCGGCGTCCTTTTCCCGCTGGGGGCTGTCAGGCACCCAGGTCGGCCACATCTGCTTGCACTCGATCTGGAGGTGGGGGCTGATGATCGGGCAGCGCACGGGCCCGATCCGCCCTGGCGGCCAGTCCAGCACTTCGCCGGGCCACGCGTTGCCCGCGTACTGGACGCCAGCTATGACGACCTTCCCGTCGGCGCTCCGAGCTAGCCAGTC
>JASHSO010000561.1 GCA_030038715.1 Streptosporangiaceae bacterium | reverse complement strand
AACGCCTCTGCCGGCAGCGCGTTCGACTGTCGGCACCTGGCGCTAGAGTCGGCTCAGGTAAGCGGTCGGGCCATCCCTGGCGGGGTGATACATGAGCCGATTGCGGCAACCGCGCGGGGGCGACAGGCGGGTACCCGCCTCGCTGTCGGCGGTCGACGATACCGGCTGTCGCATCCTGCACGTGGACATGGATGCGTTCTACGCCAGCGTCGAGGTCAGGGACAGGCCGGACCTTGCCGGCCAGCCGGTGATTGTCGGCGGCACCTCCGGGCGAAGCGTGGTGCTCTCCGCTACCTACGAGGCACGCGCTTTTGGCGTGCGTTCGGCGATGCCGATGTCGCGGGCACTCAGGCTGTGCCCGCACGCCGCGGTGATTCCGCCGCGGCACCAGCTTTACGGCGCGGTATCGAGGGAGGTCATGGCGATTTTCAGGTCGGTGACTCCGCTCGTACAGCCGGTCTCGCTGGATGAGGCCTTCCTCGATGTCTCCGGTGCCACCAGGCGGCTCGGCTCGCCTGCCCAGATCGGGCAGCTGATCAGGCGGGAGGTCGCGCGGCAGCAGCAGATCACTTGCTCGGTCGGGATCGCAGTGAACAAGTTCCTGGCCAAGCTGGCATCGGTGCACTGTAAGCCGGACGGGATCCTGGTGGTGCCGGCCGACGCAGTGCTGGAGTTCCTGCACCCGCTGCCCGTCTCCGCGCTGTGGGGCGTCGGCGAGAAGACCGGCCGGTCCCTGGCCAGGCTCGGCTTGCGTACGGTCGGGGACATAGCGCGGACTCCGGTCGGCGCCCTGGAGTCCGAGCTGGGCAAGGCGACCGCTGCACACCTGTACGCGCTTGCCCATGGCGCGGATGGTCGCGAGGTCGAGCCTGCCGGGGCGGAGAAGAGCGTGGGCGCCGAGGAGACGTTTGACACCGACCAGACCGACCCCGAGGTGATCAGGCGCGAGTTGCTGCGGCTGTCCAGGCGCACGGCTCAGGCGCTGCGGTCATCGGGGTATGCGGCCAGGACGATAGTGGTGAAGCTGCGGAAGGCCGACTTCAGCACGATCACCAGGTCGCGCACGCTGCCGGAGCCAACAGGCGAGACGCAGCAGATTTACGCCACTGCATGCTCGCTGTATGAGTCGTCAGGTTTGAGCCACCGTGCCAGACTTCGGCTGGTCGGCGTGCGAGCGTGCGGCCTCGTGCCGTCCGCGGCTGCCGCCACGCAGCTTGTGCTCGGCGGCCGGGCGGGAGCCTGGCGAGACGCTGAATCAGCGATGGACAGGATCGGCCGCAGGTTCGGCACGGACGCGATCCGGCCTGCCAGCCTGGTACCTGTCAAGACCGCAGAAGAGCGGCAGGACCGCGATAAGCGCGGCACCGGCTGATTGGCTCGCGGCAATGTGCCGTTTCACGGTTGTGGCCACTGTGGGGCCTGTCAACGCTGGGTCGGTCAGCTTCTGGCGCTCGCGGCCGTGTACCCTTCCACATGGCGCCCCGGCGCTCGTATCCTGGGGATAGGCGATAGACCCATCGGTGACGAGCGGGGCCAAAGTTCCCGGGGAGGCACAGTGCCGCTCTCTGAGCACGAGCAGCGTCAGCTCGAGCAGATTGAGCAGGCGCTCTATGCTGACCATCCCAAGCTCGCTAAGGCCATGCGCGCCAAAGAGCCGAGGGTGCACTATCGCCGCCGGGTAATTCTGGCCGCGCTGGCCTTCGTCGTCGGCGTCGGGGTCGTGGTGGCCGGCTTCGTGCTCAAGCACCTGTGGCTCGAGCTGGCCGGATTCGCCGTGATGCTGGCCGCCAGCATGTGGGCGGTATCGAGCTACCGCAAGATGGCCAGAACGCTGGTCGGGAGGGGCCGGGCGCACCAACGCCGGGCGCCCAGGCCTGCCAGGACTGGCATGATGGAACGCCTCGAGGAGCGTTGGCGTCGCCGCCAGGAGCGGGACAGGTAAGTCTCAGGCTGAGCGGCTCGTGACAGCGCGCCGCAGTTGTCGCGCGGCGCTCGGCAGTGACATATCCAGCCAGTTCAGCGCGCCGCCAGCGCGCTGCATTCCGCGGCCGACGGCGGTCAGGGTCGAAGCCGGGAGCAGCCAAGCGCGCAGCCGCTGCGACCTAGTCGCGCTGGCCGCGACGGCCCGCCGTACGGCTACCACGTCACGCGGCAGGCCGGCCCCGGGTGGCGCCGAGCTTGCATAGCGGGCGCGTTCCTCGGCCGCACCGATCCTGGCTAGGGCTTGGCTGGCGGCCGGGCTCATGGCCTCCTCCGCGGCGATGCGCCGGACGAACGCCCGCGGCGACTCGCTCGGCGTGCGGGCAAGTCCGAAGTCGGCCAGGTCGTCGATGGTTTCCCGCCAGGCAGCATGGGCCAGCCCCGCGTCCCCGGACGCCGCGAGCCAGCGCTTACGCCGGCTCAGCACCCTGACTGCCCGGGGCGCGGCGGCCAGCAACACGACCAGCACGGGAAGCACGATGGCGAACGGAAAGCCAGAGCCCGGCGGCGCGGTTGCATTGCCCCGACCCGGCTGGCCAAGCCTGGCGAAGCGGTTACCGGCTGCCCGGTTGGCTCGTCCTGCTGGCGCGGTTGCCGACGGTGTGGGCAGCGGCGCGCCGGGATTGGTCCCGCTCTTGCCCGCGGCCGGGCTGACGGCATAGCTGGGTACCGTCGCCGTGCCCTGGCCCGCGCTGCCCCCGGGAGTGGGCTCGAACCGGACCCAGCCAACGTTGGGGAAGTACAGCTCGGGCCATGCGTGCGCGTCGGCGGTCGTCACCCGCCAGCGCCCGTTACTGACCGGCGTGCCTGCGGTATATCCAACCGCGATCTGGGCCGGTATGTTCAGCAGCCGTGCCAGCACGGCAAACGCCCAGGCGAACTGCTGGCAGAAGCCCCGCCGGTCCTTGGTCAGGAAGTCAAGCAGCCAGCCGCGCGAGTCGGGCAGCTTGGGCTTGAGCGTGTAACTGAAGGCGCCGCTGGACCGGAACCACCGCTGCAGGTCGACCGCCTCGGCATAGGCGGTAGGGGCGCCGGCAGTCTCCTTCCGCGCTATCTTCAGCAGCTTGCTCGCATCCGGCCCCCGGTAGCTGCCGTAGTCCGCCTGAATGCCCGAAGGCACCAGAGCCTGCGTCTGGAGTTGGGCGGCCGTCGGGTCGGCTTCCCGGCTGGTGACCGTATAGCGCAGGTTGTTGGGCTCATCGCCGCCGTACAGCATCAGCGAACCGGCCAACTCCAGCCAGCCGGTAGGCGCGCCCGTGACGCTCAGCCGCACCGGCGCGTAGGGCACCGGCAGGTACGCCCCGCCCGACGCGTCTCCTTTGGTTACGACGCTGGTCTGGACCGTGGCGGCCCGAATTGCGTTGGTCAGGCCGGGCACCGCGGCCGGCAGCCGGCTGCCAGCCACCGCCCGCAGGGTGCTGGCGCTGGGCAGCCACTCGTTCCTTGCCGCGTCGTAGTTCAGCACATAGACCTGGAAGTATTGCTGGGCCGGAGACTTCGCCGTGGTCGTGTACGTCAACACCGGTGCGGGCTTGGCCAGCAGCTTTTGCTGTACCTGGCCGAGGATGCCGTCGAGTCCACCGGCCCCCCCGGCACCGCCGCCGCTGCCGTCGCCCGAGATGCCGAACAGATCGTGCGCGCCGAGGGTAGGCACGATGAGCGGGACCACGATGGCGAGGCAGATGGCCGTGAGCCCAATACGCCGGCCAGAGGCTGCGATCTCTCTGGTGTCTGGATCCCGGCCGACCTCCTCCTCGCCCGGCCGCAGGTATCGGAATGTCACCAGCCGACCCCACATTCGCAGGCGCTCACGGCCGTCGGACGACAAGAGCATGAGGAAGCCGGCTAGGCCAACGGCAAACGCGAAGCCCTGGCCGATGGTGAAGGCCTTGAGGTTGCTCGCGACAGGGACGCTAAACAGGACAAGCAGCGGAAGGCCGGCGATCGCTGGGTGCCGCAGCCGCACTGCCAGTACGTCCACGGCAGTGGCGACCAGCCCGATACCAGCGGCCGCAGTCAGGCTGACGCCCTTGTACTCGGGGATTGGCGGCGCGAAGTGGAAGGCGCTAAATGCCTGCCCGGGCAGCGCGGAGAGCACGGACATCGAGTGGTGGGTGGGGATCACCACGGCAAGCGATGCCCCGCTCGCGAACACGGCGTTGAGGTAGATGAGCAGGCAGCCGAGATACGTCGCGAGGATCGCCAAGCTGCGCGGCAGCTTGCCGCCCACTGTGCACACGCAGACCAGCGCTACCAGTGCCAGGGCTGCTAGGGGCCCATACCAGCTCGGGCCGGCCAGCAGGGGAGCCGCAGCCACGAGCACTACCAGCCCGGTGACGACGGTGCCGCGGGGCATCGGCAGCCTCGTCGCGACCCCGGCAAGCGCGACCGTAGCGATCGCGCCGACGCCCGCGATCAGCCAGCCGTCCCCCCTGATCAGAGCGCTAAGCGACAGCGACGCCGTGCAGACGGCTATCGCCGCGATGGTCGTCAGTCGCGGATTCATGCCAGGTCGACCCGATCTGTTCGGCGGTCTGCCGACAGCACGGCGGTTGGCATGAGTATCTCAGCGGGTCGCGGCAGCTGTTGCCAGGCCGCGGCAAGCGACGTGCTCGCGTCCACGGCTACGACGTGCCATCCCGCAGCCCGCAGCACCAGGGCAGCGCGAGCAGTCTCCTCGTGCCTGGTCCGCTGCAGGTCCGCCCAGTTCGACACGGCGAGCAGCAGTACCACGCCCTGAACTCCCTCGGTCCGGCAGGCAGCGAGCTGAGTTGCCTCCGCCTCGGACAGCCGCCCCATGACCGCCACGATGACGCCGGAGCCGGAGTCCCTCAGTGCGCCGAATGCGGTCGACAGATCGCGCCGGGTCGATGGCCTGATCACCGCCAGGCAGTCGAGCAGCGCCTCTTCGAAGTAGGGGCCTGCCTTGACAAGCTCGCTGTCGGTGACCAGCTGCCCGGTCAGTCCCTCCCTCGCGACGTGCACGCCAACTGACGCCGCCGCGCTGACCGCAAACTCAAACGAGGATGCCGCCCCGGTACCCATGTGCGCGCTGGCGCGCGCGTCCAGCAGCACCGTGGCCCTGTTCCGCCACCGCTGCTCCTCTCGGCGGACCATCAGCTCGCCGTACCGCGCTGTCGAGCGCCAGTGAACCCGCCGCAGGTCGTCGCCGTCGCGGTAAGCACGCGGGATGACGTCGTCCTCGCCCTGCGTGGACGCCATCCGTGACCTGCCTTCACCCTCTCCGGCCCAGCTCCGGCTGATCACGGTCCGTGTCAACGGGACGATTCGCGGGGTCACGACAAAGGCGTTCCGCCCGGAGAACGCGCGGGTGATCTCGGCCAGGCCGAAGGAGTCGGCAATGCGCAGTTGCAGCGGCCCGATCTCGAACTTCCCGCGCTGGTCGGAACGCAGCGGATAGGTCAATTCCCTGCTGCCGTTCCGCTCGATCTTGTCAAGCACGTACCGTGGCCTAGTGCCGAGTGCATACGGCACCGAGTCCTCGGCCAGCATCAACGTGGTCGGCAGCCGAGAGGTATTCTCCAGCCGCAACACCACACGCGCCGTGTGCCCGGCCGGGACACGCGGCGGGGTGATGATGCGGCTGCAGCTGAGCCGGTACTTGGCACGCCGAGCCGTCGCGACGGCGAGGATCGGCAGGGCCACGAGCGCGACCCCCACACACAGCAGGCCCTTCTCGCCGAGCAGGTAGCCAGCGACGGCGGACGCGATCCCGGCCGCAAGGAACGACGTGCCGCGGGTAGTCATACCGGCGAGCAATGACGTCCGCATCCGAGCCCTCTCTCCGGCCGCCCTCCGGCGAACTCCAGTCCGCCGGACTTACCGGCCGGGCAGCGGCAGTCGCTGCACTATGGCCGACAGCACCTGATACGGCATGTCGCGGCTGACCATGGCCTCCGCGCTGGGAAGCAGCCGGTGGGCCAGCACCGGCACGGCGAGCGACTGCACGTCGTCAGGGATGACGAAATCTCTCTCGTCCAGCGCCGCATAGGCCCGGCTGGCCCGCAGCAGGTGCAACGCCGCCCGCGGCGAGGCGCCGAGCCGGAGTTCGGCGGCCGACCTGGTGGCGTTGACCAGATCGATGATGTACTGCCGGATCGCCGCGGAGACATGGACGTCGCGCACGGCCAGGACGAGCGCGCGAACGTCACTCGCGTGCGCGACGGGCTTCAGATCATCAAGGGGCGAGCTCGACCCGTGCGAGTCGAGCATGGCCAGTTCCGAGTCACGGTCGGGGTATCCGATGGAGATCCTGGTCATAAACCTGTCCCGCTGCGCCTCCGGGAGCGGATAGGTGCCCTCCATCTCGACCGGGTTCTGCGTCGCTATCACCATGAACGGCCGATCGAGCGGGTAGGTGGTGCCGTCGACGGTGACCTGCCGCTCCTCCATGGACTCAAGCAGCGCCGACTGGGTCTTGGGCGAAGCCCTGTTGATCTCGTCGCCGAGGACGATGTTGGCGAAGATCGGGCCTGGCTTGAACTCAAATTCGCGCAGTTCCTGGTTGAAGGCGCTGACTCCGGTTATGTCGCTGGGCAGCAAGTCTGGGGTGAACTGGACGCGACGTACCGAGCAGTCGATAGACCGGGCGAGTGCCTTGGCGAGCTGGGTCTTTCCGACGCCGGGCACGTCCTCGATGAGTATGTGACCCTCTGCCAGAAGCACCGTCAAGGCCAGCCGCACAGCCTCGGGCTTGCCGGAGATGACTGTCTGCACGGCCGCGCTAACCTGCCTGGCGACCTCGGCCAGCTCGTCCAGGCTGGGCGAGGCCAGTGCTGCGTCGGCGTGCTGGTCGGTGTCCGTCACCACGAGCCCTCCTGGCGGCCAGTCCCAACTGCGATTATCGCGCCTGTTCCAGCGCAGCGCACACGCGCGGCAGCAGCCCCGCGCCTTCAGACAGTACGTCGTGGTATGCCCCGCAGGCGATTCCGCACGCGTATCGGCGAGATAACGCTGTGGTCAATTCGCAGCTGCTGGGCGCGGATTGGTCCCGCTCTCGAGCCCCACTTCGCTCCACGCTCATGACCTGCCGACTCCTCGCGCAGCAGCAGCGCTTGTCGGCTTCTGAGAGTTGACGGTGGTGGAGAGTGGAGTACAGTGGTGCCCGGTGGTTGGCCAAGGAGGGCTCAGGTGGCCCTCGCGCCGCGTCAGGTGGGGAATTGGGGGAGGTGAGTGCGGGTGTTCCTCGGCACGCACACGCCTCGGCTCGACGAGAAAGGCCGTCTGATCTTGCCGGCGAAATACCGCGAGGAACTTTCCGCCGGATTGGTGCTAACCAAAGGTCAGGAAAGGTGCCTGTACGTATTCCCGGCACCGGAGTTCGCCGGGATCACCGAGGCACTGCGATCGGCGCCCATGACTGCCAAGGCAGTGCGGGACTACAGCCGGGTCTTCTTCGCCAGTGCCTCGGACGAGGAACTGGATAGGCAGGGCCGCGTCACGATCCCGCCAAGCTTGCGTGCGTACGCGGGGCTGGAGCGTGAGTGCGTCGTCATCGGCGCCAACACCCGACTGGAGATCTGGGACGCGACGGCATGGGCCAGCTACCTAGAAACCCAGGAGGACGCGTTCTCTGACGCGTCTCAGGAGGTGCTGCCTGGAGTTTTCTAGCGATGCCTGATGCCCGGCGAGGTCTCCACCCGCGGGCGCGGAGCGAACCGGCTGACGTCACTTCCCCGGCGGCAGGCGGTACCAGGGCCGGTGCCAGCGCCCTGGCGCGGATGGGGGCCTGGCCGGGCATCGCTCAGGGTGACTAGCAGGGCGGCACGAACGGGCGAGGGGGCACGATGCAGACCGCTGCGACCGGTCATGCGCCGGTCATGCGCGACCGGGTTCTCGAGCTGCTCGCGCCTGCCGTTTCCGCACCAGGCGCCGTTCTGGTGGATGCAACCCTTGGCCGCGCCGGGCACGCAAGCGCGCTGCTGGCTGCTCACCCGGGGCTGAGCCTGATCGGGATCGACACCGATGCCACTGCCATCCGGGAGTCACGCCAGGTCCTGAGACCGTTCGCCCAGCGGGTCACGCTGGTCCAGGCCGTCTACGACGAGCTGGCTCAGGTCCTGGCGGCGGCCGGCTTGACGAGCGTGCAAGGCGTTCTGTTCGACCTCGGGGTCTCATCGCCACAGCTTGACGATCGTGGGCGCGGTTTCGCCTACGCCCAGGACGCGCCGCTTGACATGCGGATGAACCAGGCTGGCCAGCTGACCGCGGCCGAGGTGGTCAATACCTACCCGGCCGAGCGGCTCGCCCGGGTGCTCCGCGAGTACGGCGAGGAGCGCTTCGCTCGCAGGATCGCGGATGCCGTCGTCAGGGAGCGCACCCGAGCTCCGCTGACCTCGACGGGCCGCCTGGCGGAGATCGTCAAGGAGTCGATCCCGGCACCGGCCCGCCGAAGCGGAGGAAATCCAGTAAAGCGGACCTTTCAGGCTCTTCGCATCGAGGTCAATGGCGAGCTCGACGCATTGCGCCGAGCCCTGCCAGCCGCGCTCGACGCCGTCGCCGTGGGTGGCCGGATCGTGACGCTCGCCTACCACTCGCTCGAGGACCGAATGGTGAAGCGTGCGCTTGTCGCGCGATCGGCCGATACGACGCCCCGCGGGCTGCCCGTCTCACTGGCCGAGTCACGCCCGGTGTTCCGGCTGCTGACAAGGGGCGCCGAGCGACCGTGCAGTGACGAGGTGGCGGCGAATCCGCGGGCAGCCTCTGCCCGCTTGCGCGCGGCCGAGCGAACCAGAGCTGACAAGGAGGGCGGCGCGACAAGATGACCGAGAAGCTAGCCACACGGCCGCGAGCACGGTCGGCTTCGCCAGGGTCTAGCCGCAGTCGGCCTGCCAAGGCACCGGTGCCGCAGGCTGCTCGGCAGCGAGCGAGCCAGCCATCAGCGCGGCCCGTCGGTGTCCCGCCGGGACGGTCGGCGGCAATCGGGCGCATGCCGTTCGTCCTGCTGGTGCTCGGAATGCTGGGTGGCGGCCTGATCTGCCTGCTCGTCATCAACACGACGCTGGGCGCTAGCAGTTTCAGGCTCACTCAGCTGCAGCAACGCGCGGCGACCCTGGCTCGGCAGGAGCAGAGCCTGCAGCAGCAGGTCTCGGCACTGCAGGCTCCCGCTCAGGTCGAGAAGCTCGCCTACCAGCTTGGGATGCGCCCACAAGAGCAGCTGCACTTCCTCGACCTGCGCACCCGGCAGACGACAGCGGGGACCGGCCCGGCGGCTAGCCGCTCCAGGCCTGCCCGGTGAGCGTCGGGACCGGCCCGGGCCGAGGCGGCGACCAGCGACCGCGCCGGCCGGCCGGCCGCGGGGCGGCGGCTGATAGCTACGCCGGTGGCCGGCCCGCCGCCAGACGGCCGGTCCGAGACCGGCCAAGGCGTGCGCGGTCCACGGCTCCCCGACCCGCATCTCCCAGGCCTGCCGCCACCCGGCCGGTACAGCAGCCCTACCTGGCAAGGCCGCTGCTGCGGCGCGCCAGTCCGGCCAAGCGGCTGAAGGTCACCCTGCTCTGCACGGCCTTCGTGCTGTCCGGTTTTGCCGGGCGGCTAGTCCAGCTGCAGGGGCTCGACTCGGCGATGTACCGGACTGCGGCGCAGCAGCAGCAGCTCAGGCACATCTCGATCGCCGCCGTTCGTGGCACCATCACCGCCAGCGATGGCACGGTGCTTGCGATGACCATACAGACCTATACGATCTACGCCGATCCCGCTCTGATACCCACGAAGCTGCGAGCCGGGGTGGCCGGCAAGTTGGCCGGCCCGCTCGGCATCTCGGCCGGGGCGGTGCTCGGGCTGCTGGATCACCCCTCGTCACCGGAGTACGTCGTGCTGGCTCGCGATGCCTCGGCGACCACGGCCGACCGGGTCAGCGCGCTCGACGAGCCGGGAGTCGACATGACCCCCAGCTACGCTCGCGCCTATCCGGCCGGAGACCTAGCCTCGGACATCGTCGGATTCACCGACACCTCGGCGAACGGGGCGCTGGTCGGCGAGGCAGGGCTTGAGCAGGAATACAACTCACTGCTAGCGGGCCGGGCCGGCAGCGAGAACGTCGAGATTGGTACCGACGGCGAGCCGATTCCGCAGACCGAATCGGACATCACGCAGGCGGTGCCGGCCAGGAGCCTCAGGCTCACCATCAACGCGTTCATCCAGAACGAGGCAGACCAGGTATGCCAGCAGCGAGTGCTGGCGGATCACGCGAGCACCTGTTCAATCGTGGTGATGCAGCCGCACACGGGGGCGATTCTGGCCATGGCTCAGTGGCCGACCTACGATCCGCAGCAGGTCACCAGTCTGCAGGCGACCACCGACATCGGCGTCGCAGACGTTTTCGCGCCAGGCAGCACGCTCAAGCCGATCACCGTCGCGGCCGCGCTAGAGAAGGGCGGCCAGACCCCGATGAGCCCGTACACGATCCCGTACCAGATCACGATGGACGGCCAGTTCACCTTCCACGACGCGGACTGGCACCCGACCGTGCGCTACACCATCGCCGGCATCTTGGCGCACTCGAGCAACGTCGGCATGGTGCAGGTCGCGCAGCACATAACGCCACAGCAGCAGTACGACTTCCTGCGGGCATTCGGCATTGGCTCGGTGAGCGGCCTTGGCCTGCCCGGGGAAAGCGCGGGGCTGCTCGCCGCGCCGGGTTCTGCCAATTACTGGGGAGACAGCAGGTACGAATACGCCTTCGGCCAGGGTCTTGGCGTGACTGCCATCCAGATGGCCAGCGTGTACGCCACGATCGCCAACGGGGGCGTGCGAGTCCAGCCGACGATCGTGGCCGGCACTACCACCGGCACTGGTGCCTTTACCCCGGCGCCGCGCCCGCAGCGCAGGCGCGTCATCTCGGCGAAAACCGCGCGAGAGCTGATGCTGATGCTTCAGCAGGTGCCTGAGGTGGACGCGCAAGCTGGCGAGCCCTGGGGACTCATTTCCGGCTACACGGTGGCGGCCAAGACAGGAACTGCTCAGGTCTCCGACCCCAGCCTGCGGGGCTGCCTCTGCCAGTACGGTTCCAGCTACATCGGAATCGCCCCGGCCGACAATCCGCAGCTTGTCGTCGCGGTGAACATTCAGGATCCGCAGGGGAAGTATTACGGCGACGAGGTAGCCGGACCTGCCTTCTACGACGTGATGAAGTTTGCGCTGCAGGCCATGAAGATCCCGCCCGACCATGCCAAAACGCCCTACGTCAGGCTCACCGCGCCGTGAACGGAGGTAACCTCTGCCCGTGCCAGCGGCCTTCCGTCCAGAACGCGTCCCGGTGCGCCCACTGTCCGGCCTCG
The DNA here is from genome assembly GCA_030038715.1 of Streptosporangiaceae bacterium. GTDB lineage: Bacteria > Actinomycetota > Actinomycetes > Streptosporangiales > Streptosporangiaceae > JAJYUU01. The sequence goes on along the minus strand of JASHSO010000561.1, from coordinate 5,599 downwards.
CTGCCTTGCTGGGGCTGCGGACTTCGGATCGCGACGCGCACGGCCTGGGATCGGCGCGTGGCCAGCGCGCCGGACTGACCGGGATAACCCACGACTCCCGCGGTGTGCGACCCGGTGACCTGTATGCGGCATTGCCTGGAAGCCACGTGCACGGTGCCCGCTACTGCAGCGCGGCCGCCGCGGCCGGGGCTGTCGCCGTGCTCACCGACCCGTCCGGCAGGCAGGCGGCGGTCGCATCCGGCCTGCCGGTCTTCGTCGTTGCCGACCCGAGGGCCAGGCTCGGCGAGGTGGCCTCCTGGATCTACGGGAATCCCTCCAGCCGGCTGCTGCTACTCGGCGTCACCGGCACCATCGGCAAGACGACCACGACGTACCTGCTGGAGTCGGGCCTGCGCGCGGCAGGCTACCTGACCGGCCTGATCGGCGGCGTGGAGTGCAGGATCGGCCGCAGCACCGCGGTCAGCCAGCTCACCACTCCGGAGGCGACAGACTTGCAGGCTCTGCTGGCAACGATGGTCGAGCGGCACGTCGGCGCCGCGGCAATGGAGGTGTCCAGTCACGCGCTCGTGCTAGGCCGGGTGGCTGGCATTCATTACGATGTCGCGGTCTTCACCAATCTCTCCCAGGACCACCTGGACTTCCACGCCAACATGGACGACTATTTCGCGGCGAAGGCCGAGCTGTTCACGCCCCGGTATTCCAGGTCGGGAGTGGTGAACATCGACGACGCCAGGGGCCGCGAACTTGCCGCCGGTGCGGCCATCCCCATCACCACGTTCTCCGTGTCGGAGCGCCGGTCGGCGGACTGGCGGGCTGTCGACGTGCGAACCGGCGCCGACGGCTCAGCCTTCCGTGTGATCGGGCCCGGCGGCGTGGAATCCGACGCCGCTGTCGCCCTGCCGGGCCAGTTCAACGTCGCCAACGCGCTGGGGGCGATCGTCACGCTGGTGGAAGCCGGCGTTGGGCTGTCGGCCGCGGTCGCGGGCGTGGCAGCCTGCCCTGGCCCGCCGGGACGGATGGAGCGAGTAGAGGCCGGCCAGGACTTCACCGTGCTCGTGGATTATGCCCACAAGCCGGGAGCGGTCGAGGCGGTTCTGACGGCGCTGCGCGAGGTCACCCAGGGCAGCCTGGTGATCGTCCTCGGCTGCGGCGGCGACCGCGATCGCGGCAAGCGCGCCGTGATGGCTGCCACCGCCGCCCGGCTCGCCGACGTGGCCATCTTCACCAGTGACAACCCGCGCTCGGAGGACCCGCTTGCGATCCTGGCCGACATGATGACCGGGGCACTGGAGGTGCCGCAGGCAAAGCGGGCGCAGGTTGTGGTGCAGCCAGACCGCGCAGCGGCCATCGGGCTGGCGATCTCCGCCGCGGCCAAGGGCGACATCGTGCTGATCGCCGGAAAGGGGCATGAGCAGGGGCAGTACAGTGGCGGAGCGGTGATCCCCTTCGACGACCGCGAGGTCGCCGGGCAAGCGCTGGCGCTCTATCACGCCAGCGAGGAGGACACGTGATACCGCTGTCGGTGGCGCGGATCGCCCGGATCACCGGTGCGATGCTGGCCGACGGGACCGACCCGGCGGCGATCGTGTCCGGACCGGTTGTGATCGACTCCAGGCAGGCCGCCCCGGGTAGCCTGTTCGCTGCGCTGCCCGGCACCCGCACCGACGGGCACGCATTCGGCCCGGCAGCGCTCGCGGCCGGGGCAGTCGCCGTGCTGTCGACCCGGCCGATAGGCGGTCCCGCTCTGGTCGTCCCCGACGTGCCGGCCGCTCTCGGCGCCCTGGCGACCGCCGTGGTCGGTGCCGTTCCCGAAATCCAGATCGCTGGCATTACCGGCTCGGTCGGCAAGACCACGACCAAGGACCTGGCCGCCCAGCTCATCGAAACGCTCGGTCCGACCGTCTCCCCGCACCAGTCTTACAACAACGAGATCGGCCTCCCGCTCACCGCGCTCAGGGTGACACCGCAGACCCGCTACCTGGTGTCGGAGCTGTCAGCCCGCGGGATCGGGCACATCGCTGCGCTCTGCCGGATCGCGCCGCCGAGGCTCGGGGTTGTGCTGTGCGTCGGGCACGCGCACGCCGGCGAGTTTGGCAGCCTCGACCAGGTCGCACTGGCCAAGAGCGAGCTGCCGGCGGCCCTCCCGGCCGACGGTGTGGCCGTACTGAACGCCGACGACCCCAGGGTTGCCGCGATGGCAGAACGCACTGCGGCCCGGGTGGTGACATTCGGCAGGTCGGCCGGCGCCGACGTGCGGGCCGAGAACGTCCGCTGCGACCCCGCAGGGCGGCCCGAGTTCACCCTGGTGTCGGCGTCCGGATCGGCGCCGGTGCGGCTGCGTCTATACGGCGCGCACCAGATCACCAATGCCCTGGCGGCCGCCGCCCTGGCCGAGCAGCTCGGCATGCGGATCGACGCCATCGCAGCCGGGCTGTCCGCCGCTGCGGCCAGGAGCCGGTGGCGGATGGAGGTGACGCGGCGGCCGGACGGGATCACCGTCGTCAACGACGCATACAACGCCAACCCGGAGTCGGTCAGCGCGGCGATCACCGCGCTAGCGGCCATGGCTGTCAGTGGGCGCGGCTTCGCGGTGCTCGGCGAGATGGCCGAGCTGGGTGCGCAGGCCGGCCGGCTGCACGAGGCTGCGGGGGCGGAGGCTGCCCGAGCTGGGCTGGCTGGCTTGATCGTCGTCGGTGACCAGGCGTCGCCTATGCTGGCCGGCGCGAGGGCGGTCTCGTCCTGGCGTGGCGAGCTGCTGCACGTGCCGGACGCCGCGGCCGCGGTGGGCGCGCTCGGCGCGCGGCTACGGGCTGGCGACGTGGTCCTGGTCAAGGCGTCGCACAGCGTCGGCCTGGAAGAGGTGGCGCTGGCGCTGACCGGAGGTGCGCGGGCCGGGCAGACCCCATGCGCTACCGGGGAGGCGCGTAGTTGAGGACCATCATCCTCACCGGTGCCGTGTCACTCGTGGTCGCTATGTTCGGCACACCACTGGCGATCAGGTTGCTGCGCAGCCGGGGCTATGGGCAGCTTATCCGCGAGGTGGGGCCCAAGCACCAGACCAAGCGAGGTACGCCGACGATGGGCGGCACGGTGATCGTCGTCGCCGCGCTCGTCGGCTATGTCGTCGGGCATGCGGCCACGCATAACCAGATGTCGACGTCGGGCGTCCTGGTGCTCGGGCTGATGACCGGGCTTGGGCTAGTCGGCTTCATCGATGACTTCATCAAGATCTACCGGCAGACCAGCCTGGGGCTGCGCAGCGGCGCCAAGCTGGCCGGCCAGGCAGTGGTTGGCGCCGTCTTCGCGCTCGAAGTACTGCAGCATCCCGACGGCTACGATATGACCCCAGCCGACGCGCACATCTCGTTCCTGCGCGACGTCGGCCCGGCGATCGGGACGCTGCCGTTCGTGATCTGGATCGTCATCATGATCGCCGGCTTCTCGAACGGCGTGAACCTGACCGACGGGCTGGACGGCCTGGCCACTGGCGCGACAGTGCTGGTACTTGCCGCCTATGTGCTGATCGGGATATGGGAGGAGCGCAACGACTGCACGATCGCGCTGAGTCCGGTCTGCTACCAAGTCCGTGACCCGCTGGACCTGGCCGTGGTGGCGTCCGCGGTGCTCGGCGCCTGCTTCGGTTTCCTATGGTGGAACGCGCCGCCGGCCAAGATCTTTATGGGCGACACAGGTTCCCTCGCGCTCGGCGGCGTGCTGGCCGGGCTGGCTGTCTGCACCAAGACCCAGCTACTGCTGGTCATTCTCGGCGGGCTGTTCGTGATCATCACGCTGTCCGTGGTGATCCAGGTGGGCTTCTTCAAGATGACGGGTCGGCGGGTGTTCAAGATGGCGCCGCTGCAGCACCACTTCGAGCTGCAGGGCTGGGCTGAGACCACGATCGTGATCAGGTTCTGGCTGGTCAGTGGCCTGTGCATCGCGCTAGGTCTGGGCATCTTCTATGCAGCCTGGCTGCAGACCTGAGCCGATGGCCGCATCCACCACACCGGCGCAGCAGGGCCAGCTGGCTGGCCGGCGCGTCTGCGTGGTGGGCCTCGGGATCACCGGGCAGTCGGCCGCCACCCTGCTGATCGCCCGGGGAGCGCAGGTCACGGCCGTGGATTCCCGGGCCGACGCGGAGCGGCAGCGAGTAGCGGCGGAGCTGGCCCGGGTGGGGGTCACCGCGAGGCTAGGACCGACGGAGCTGGACCGGGTGCCAGCCGGCACCGAACTCGTCGTGACATCGCCGGGCCTGCGGCCGGACACGCCGGTGCTGGCTGCGGCGGTGGCTGACGACATCGAGGTCATCGGCGATGTAGAACTCGCCTGGCGGCTACGTCCTGGGCTGCCGGGCGGGTCGCGCCAGCAGTGGCTGGCAGTGACCGGCACCAACGGCAAGACCACGACAGTGCGGATGCTGACCGCGATGCTCACCGCCGCCGGGCACCGTTGTATAGCGGCGGGAAACGTGGGCACCCCGATCCTGGACGTGATCGCCGAACCGAACCCATACCCGGTTGTGGCTGTGGAGCTCTCGAGCTTCCAGCTCTACTGGAGTCGCACGGTGGCTCCACTGGCGGCGGTGGTGCTCAACGTGGCCGCACACCACCTGGACTGGCACGACGACATCGACTCCTACGCCGCTGCCAAGAGCCGGATCTTCGCGCCTGGCGCGATCGCCGTCTATAACGCGCAGGATGCGCGGGCGGTGGCCATGGCCGCTGCGGCCCAGGCCAGCAGGACCGTAGCGTTCCGGCTCGGCCAGCCAGGCGGCGGCGAGGTCGGCGTGGCCGACGGCTGGCTGGTAGACCGGGCGTTCGGCGGGCCCGAGCAGGTCAGGCTGGCTCCGGTCAGCGCGGTCCGGCCGCCCGCGCCGCATAACACGGCAGACGCGCTGGCCGCCGCGGCTCTGGCTCGCGCCTACGGCGCTCCGCCGGGCGCGATCGCCGCAGGACTTGGCGCATTCCAGCCAGAGCGGCACCGGATAAGCCTGGTAGCGACCGCGGGCGGGGTGGCGTTCGTCGATGATTCCAAGGCAAGCAATCCTGCGGCTGCGGCCGCGTCGTTGGCCACGTTCCGGTCCGTAATCTGGCTGGCCGGCGGCCTCTTCCGCGGTAGCGACGCGGACCTCGACGTGCTGGTGAGCAGCGCCGCGCCGCGGCTGCGCGCCGCGGTGCTGATCGGCACAGACCGGGGCAGATTCCGCCAGGCGCTGGCGCGACACGCCCCGGATGTCCCAGTAACCGAGCTGGCCGGGACCGACACTGGAGTCATGGACCAGGCGGTGACGGCGGCGGCGGCGACAGCACGGCACGGCGACACCGTGCTGCTGGCGCCTGCGGCCCAGTCGTGGGACATGTTCGCCGATTACCAAGCGCGCGGTGACGCATTCGCGGCCGCGGTCGGCAGGCTGGCGGGGGGAGGGTGAGCGCCGCCGTCGGGCAGCCAGCCGCGGGCGATGCTGGGGCCGACAGCACGGCGGCTCCGTCAGCCTGGCGGCTGCGTGCTAGCGCTGCCACGCTGCGGGCACTGCTCGACCGCCCGCTCGCTTCCTATTACCTGGTGCTCGGCTGCTCGCTGCTGTTGCTCGCAGTGGGCTTGA
>JASHSO010000560.1 GCA_030038715.1 Streptosporangiaceae bacterium | reverse complement strand
CTACTCCTTTGTCGGCCCAGTGCGGATGCGGTTCGAGGGCGTTCGTGACCTGACGACTGGCACCTTCCGCATCCTGTCCGGGGTCATCAGGGGCACCACGGTGGAAGACGGCGAGATCCGCCGCCCGGCCAGCGACCTGCCGCAGCCCGCGGGCGGGTTTCACGGCAACCCGCGGCTGCTCGTGTCGGGTCCCGAGCCCGGCCCGGACGGCAGCACCCAGCGCACGTACATGATCACCACGCCGCTCGTCATCCTGGGCCGGGGCACAGACTGTGACCTGCGCCTGGTCGATCCCGGCGTGTCCAGGCACCACGCCGAGATCAGGGTGGAGGACGGCGAGGTCGTCCTTGTCGACTTGGGCTCGACCAACGGGACGTTCGTCAACGGCCAGCCGGTCCGGCGGGTGGCTCTCACCGACGGAACGAGGGTGACACTGGGCCGGACCACCCTCGTCTTTCGCAGAGACAGCATTTACTGAGATAAGGACAAGGGAACGCGGCGGAGCCGGGCCGGTGCCGCCCCCGTCAGGCGAACCAGCACAGGCAACCAACGGCCGCCAAGGACTCACGACCCGATGAACGCACTAGAGCTGACACTCCTTCGTATCGGGTTCCTGGCTGTGCTGTGGCTTTTCGTGATCGCTGCCGTCGGCGTGATCAGGACCGACATTTTCGGCCCTAGGCGCAAGCGGGCCAGGTCAACCCGCCAACAGGTGAGCGGGCTGCCAGCCGCCGCCATGGCCATGGCCAAGCCCAAGCCGTCGGCCAGGCAGAAGCAGCCGCGGTCTAGCCGGACGGTGCCGCACATGCTGCTGGTGACCGCCGGCGCGCTGGCCGGCACGAGCCTCGGCCTGACCGACGAGCAGATCACGATCGGGCGAGCCAATGACGCCACGCTCGTCCTGTCTGACGACTACGCTTCGACCCGGCATGCCCGACTGTTCCCGCAAGATGGTCAGTGGCTAGTGGAGGATCTCGGCTCTACTAACGGCACGTATCTGGACCGGCAGAAGGTGACCGAGCCCACGCCGGTGCCGGTAGGTGTCCCGATCCGCATCGGCAAGACCGTTCTGGAGCTGCGTCGATGACCCTGGCACTGCACTACGCGCTCCGCTCGGACGTGGGGCTGCTGCGGCCTGGCAACGAGGACTCCGCCTACGCAGGCCCGCGCCTGCTCGCGATCGCCGACGGAATGGGCGGCCACGCCGCAGGCGAGGTTGCCAGCGCCGTCGCCATTTCCGCGATAGCCCCGCTTGACGGGCAGAACCTGACCGAGAGCGAGGCGATGCTCGACGCGCTTGCTGGGGCGGTGGCGTCGGCCCGCAGCACGCTGCATGACCTGAGCGTTGCCGACCCATCAGTGGAGGGCATGGGCACCACGCTGACCGCGCTGCTGTGGGCGGGCGCGCAGGTGGCCGTGTGCCACATCGGGGACTCGCGGGCGTACCTGCTGCGTGACGGCGACCTTTACCAAATCACCCGCGACCACACCCTGATCCAGTCCCTGGTCGACGAGGGCCGCCTCAGCCCCGCTGCCGCTGCGAACCACCCGCAGCGCTCGCTCATCATCCGCGCGCTGCAGAGCAGCACGGACGCCGATCCCGACCTCGGCATGCACGAGGCCCTGCTCGGCGACAGGTACTTGCTCTGCTCAGACGGCCTGACCGACGTGGTCGGCGACCAAGAGGTGCACAAGACGCTGAGCACGGTCACCGATGCCGACGCCGCGGTCCGGCAGCTGATCGCCCTGGCCAACGCCAACGGCGGCCCGGACAACATCACCTGCATCGTGGCCGACGTGATCGACACCGACGCCGAACAGGTGCCGTCATCCCGCGACCCGATATTCGCCGGAGCCGCGTCGGGCGGTGACATCGCCTCGCTGGTGCGCACGGCCAGGGCAGCGGCGGCGGTCGGCACCGGCCACGCCAGCGAGAGCGACGGGCCGGGCGTGTCGCAGGCACGGCACAACGGCTTCCACTCGGCGTCAGCGCGCGGGCCGACCCAGCATCACGACCACGACGACGATGGTGAGCCCAGGCGCCGCTGGCCCTTGGTAACCTCGATCCTCCTCGTCTTGGTGCTGCTGATAGTCGGCGGGCTTTACGTCGGCTACCGGGTCACCCAGAGTGAGTACTACGTTGCCAGCGACGGCAGCCAGGTGATCATTTACCGGGGTATCAGCCAGAAGATCGCCTGGATCAGCCTGAACAGCGTCTACGCCAAGACCGGCATCCCGGTCGCCTACGTACCTGCCGACCTGTCCCTGCCCACGACCCCGACCACGCTGGCCAAGGCGAAGGCCACCGTGCAGGTCATCGACCAGCTTTACACGAGCTGCCAGCAGGCACAGGCCAGGCTGCAGCAGTGGGAGGCCAAGTACGGCCACCAGCCCGCGCCAGCCAAGTCCAGCAAGGCTAAAACCAAGAGGCCGGCCCCGAAGATCCCGCCGAAGCCGACCATACCGCTGGCATGCCCATCGCAGGCGGGCCGATGACGGCCGCCCCCTATGCCGACCAACCCGTTCCGATGCCCCGCGGGCGGCGCAGTACCGAGCTGCTCATGCTGGTGTTCGCGCTGGCGGTGGTGCTGTTCGCGTACGGCGCTGCGAGCCTGGGCCTGTCCGGCAAGATGCCGTCAGGGCCGCTGGTATACATCGCCATATTCGGCGTCCTGATGCTGGCCGCGCACGTCGCGGTGCGCAGGTACGCGCCGTACGCCGACCCGCTGCTGCTGCCGCTTGCCGCGCTGCTGAACGGCCTTGGCATCGTGATGATCTACCGGCTGCAGGAGTCCGGCAGGAACGGCAACCCCGGCAATCAGGTAGCCGGGCTGGCCGCGTCGGCGACGAAGACCCAACTGCTATGGACGGGAGTCGGCGTCCTCGCCCTCGTGCTGGTGCTCGTGCTGATCTCGCAGGCCCGCGTGCTGCAGCGGTACACCTACACCCTTGGGGCGCTCGGCCTGGTGCTACTGGCGATCCCCGCAGTGCTGCCGACCAGCCACAGCACAGTCAACGGCGCCAAAGTCTGGATCATCTTCGGCGGGCTGTCGATCGAGCCCGGCGAGTTCGCCAGGCTCGCGCTCGCGGTGTTCTTCGCCGGCTACCTGGTGGCCAAGCGGGACGCGCTTGCCCTCGCGGGGCGCCGCGTGCTCGGTATCGACCTGCCCCGCGCGCGTGACATGGGCCCGGTGCTGCTCGCCTGGGTGGCCAGCCTGCTGATCTTGGTATTCGAGACCGACATCGGTACGTCGGCGCTGTTCTTCGGCCTGTTCATCGCGATGCTCTACATCGCCACGCAGCGGGTGTCCTGGCTGCTCATCGGCATAGCGCTGTTTCTGTTCGGCACCTTCATCACGGCCAACCTGTTCAGCCATGTGATGGAGCGCTTCACGGTCTGGCTGCACCCGTTTTCCGGCAGCAACCCGACGGGCATCGCCTATCAGCCCGTGCAGGGCCTGGAGGGAATGGCGTTCGGCGGCCTGTTCGGGACCGGGCTCGGACATGGCCAGCCCTATTTCACCCCGCTCGTGCAAAGCGACTTCATCTTCACGGCGTTCGGCGAGGAGCTCGGGCTAGTCGGGGTCATGGCGCTGCTGCTGATCTTCGGTCTGCTCGTGCAGCGGGGCCTGCGGGCGGCCATCGCGGTCAACGACCCGTTCGCCAAGCTGCTGGTCGGCGGGCTGTCGTTCGTGCTAGCCCTGCAGGTGTTCGTCATCGTGGGCGGCGTCAGCGGGCTGATACCGCTGACCGGGGTGACCACCCCGTTCCTCTCTCAGGGAGGTTCATCGCTGGTGGCGAGCTGGATCCTGATCGGACTGCTCGTGCGGGTCAGCGACTCCGCTCGCAAGCCCGCGCCGCAGCCCATACAGGACGAGGGCATGACCCAGGTGGTGCGAGCCGGATGAACCGCGCGCTGTTCCGCATCTCGCTAGTGTGCCTGGCCATGTTCGGGCTGCTGATGCTGAACATGAACTACGTTCAGGCGTTCAGGGCGTCTAGCTTGGCGAACGAGCCAGGCAACATCCGGGTTTTCGACGAGCAATTCTCCTACCAGCGCGGCACGATCGTCGCCGACGGAGACGGCACCAACGTCACGATCGCCGAGTCCCTCCCGGTCAAGGGCAGCGACACGTACCGCCGCTACTACCCCTTCGGCAAGGTCTACGCGCCGATCACCGGCTACGACTCGATCTACGGCAAGTCCGGTATCGAGGAAGCCGAGAACAGCATGCTGGCTGGAACGAACCCGAAGCTTGCCGTGCGGAACTTCACCGCGCTGCTGACCGGCAAGCAGAAGCAGGGGGCGACGGTCTCGCTCACGATCAGCCCCACGGCCCAGGAGGCGGCCTACCACGCCCTGGCGACCGAGACGGACGGCCACGCCGCTGCCCTGGTCGCGCTGAACCCGAGCACCGGCGCGATCCTGGCGATGGCCTCCTATCCGACGTTCGACCCGAACGATTTCACGACCTTTAACGGCGCGCAGCTCGACAAGATCGACAACGAGTTGCTACGGGACCCCACGCAGCCGCTGCTCAACCGGGCGATCTCGATGACCCTGCCCCCAGGCTCGACATTCAAGATCGTCACCAGCTCGGCAGCGTTCTCGACCGGCAAGGTGGCTAACACCAGCACGACGATCCCGGCCCCGACCGTGCTGACCCTGCCCAACGGCCACACGCTGCACAACGACGACGACGAGATCTGCGGTGACGGTAACCCGCCGATCATCCAGGCGTTCTGGCTGTCCTGCGACACCGCGTTCGCCGACCTCGGCATCAAGCTGACAGCACCCGTGCTGCGCAAGTACGCGAGCCTGTACGGGATGAACAGGGGACTGTCGATCCCGCTGGCCGTGGCTCCGAGCGTGCTGCCCGAGGGGGCCGGCTGGCTCGACCCGTCATTCACTGCCATGTCGGCGATCGGCCAGTACAACGACGCTGTGACCCCACTGCAGGAGGCCATGTTCGCGGCGGCGATCGCCAATCACGGCAAGCTGATGATGCCCTACCTGGTCCAGCAGGTGCTGGGCCCGGGCCTGTCGGTGATCTCCTCGCACACCCCGACGGTGCTGTCCACGCCGGTCAGCTCCAAGGTAGCCGGGTACATCCAGAACATGATGTACCAGGTCACCCATAACCCTGCAGGTACCGCATACCTCACCGCTGGGCCGCAGGCGACGGGCGGCATCGACATCGACGGCAAGACCGGTACCGCCCAGAACGGGATCAACAGCGACGGCCTTGACGATGCTGTCTTCACCTGCTTCGTGCCAGGCAAGAACATCGCCATAGGCGTTATGGTGCAAGGCGGCGGGTACGGGGCAGATGCCGCGGCTCCGCTGGCGGTGCAGGTCATCAAGGCCTACCTGGGTCGGCACTCGTGATGGACAAGACAGCAACCGGCAAGGGCAGGGCTGGTGACGTGCCGGGCGCACGGCCGCCTACCGCGCCTGACATGCTGGTCACAGCCCTCGACACGCAGGACGGTACGTAGTGCGAGACATGACTCAGCCGCGGCTGCTCGGCGGCCGATACGAGCTCGACGGCATCGTCGGGCGCGGCGGCATGGCCGAAGTGTTCCGGGCACGCGACATCCGTCTCGACCGCATCGTCGGGGTAAAGACGCTCCGTGACGACCTGGCCCGCGACCAGATCTTCCAGGCCCGGTTCCGGCGCGAGGCACAGTCGGCTGCCTCGCTCAATCACCCCTCGATCGTCGCCGTCTACGACACCGGCGAGGACATGGTGGGCAGCGTGCCGGTGCCCTACATCGTGATGGAGTTCGTCGACGGCCGGACGCTGCGCGATCTGCTGCGCGACGACCGCAGGCTGCTGCCGGAGCGCGCCGCCGAGATCACTGACGGAGTGCTGCGAGCGCTCGACTACAGCCATCGCAACGGAATCGTGCACCGGGACATCAAGCCGGGCAACGTGATGCTGACCAGGTCGGGCGAGGTCAAGGTCATGGACTTTGGCATCGCCAGAGCGGTGTCCGATGCCCAGCTGACGATGACGCAGACTGCGCAGGTCATAGGCACGGCACAGTACCTGTCGCCAGAGCAGGCTCGCGGCGAACGGGTTGACGCGCGCAGCGATCTGTACTCGACTGGCTGCCTGCTGTACGAGTTGCTCACCGGCAGGCCGCCGTTCACCGGAGACTCGCCGGTGGCCATCGCCTACCAGCACGTCAAGGAAGACCCCGTGCCGCCGTCGCAGGTGGACCCGGAGGTGCCGCCCTGGGCCGACGC
>JASHSO010000559.1 GCA_030038715.1 Streptosporangiaceae bacterium | reverse complement strand
GCCGAGATCGAGGAGACGTTCGCCCGGTTCCAGCAGGGCCAGGTGAAGGACTACCGGGTCCGGTACCGGACCTGGCCCGGCATGAACCACGTCGGCGCGCAGATACTCGACCTCGTCGCCCGGCTGTTCCGCGACGAGTTCGCCGCCCTAGCCGAGTACTGCCGCGCGCACGCCGGCTTCATCGACCCTTCGATCGAGCGTTTCGACCGCGAGCTCCAGTTCTACCTGGCCTATCTGGACTTCATCCAGCCGGTGCGGGTCGCCGGGCTCAGCTTCTGCTACCCCGAGCTGTCCGCCGACTCGAAGGAGATCTTCGCCCGGGATACCTTCGACCTGGCGCTCGCGGCCAAGCTGGCGACGAGCGGCAAGGCTGTCGTGACTAACGAGTTCCACCTGAACGACCCCGAGCGCGTCCTTGTCGTCTCCGGGCCGAACCAGGGCGGTAAGACGACCTTCGCGCGGACCTTCGGCCAGCTGCACCACCTGGCGAGCACAGGCTGCCCGGTGCCCGGCAGCGCAGCCAGGCTGTTCCTCTTCGACCAGGTCCTCACGCACTTCGAGCGTGAAGAGGACATCGCCAACCTGACCGGCAAGCTTGAAGACGATCTGCTCCGGATCCAGAAGGCGCTCCGGTCGGCGACGCCGCGCAGCATCGTGATCATGAATGAGATCTTCACTTCGACCACGCTAAGCGACGCGCGCTTCCTCGGCGAGAAGGTGATGGCCAAGGTCATCGAGCTTGACCTGCTGTGCGTGTACGTCACCTTCGTCGACGAGCTCGCCTCCCTCGGCCCGACCGTGGTCAGCATGGCCAGCACTATCGTCCCGGATAACCCGGCCGAGCGCACCTACAAGGTCGTGCGCAAGCCCGCCGACGGCCTGGCATACGCGCTGGCCATCGCCGACAAGCACCGGGTCACCTACAAGCAGCTCAGGGAGCGGCTGACATCGTGAAGGCGCACTTGCTGTACCCCGACCGGGACTTCGACTTCGAGGCCGCGTTGCCGCCCGCCCACGACGACCTCGTCCAGGACCTGGAGCTGGTGACGGTGCTGGACGCCATGGCGGCTGGCGACGACTTCCTGTTCGAGATCTCGACCAAGGTGGTCCTGGCGAGCCTCAGCGACCTGGAAGACATCCGGTACCGCCAGCAGATACTCGCCGACTGCATCGCCCACCCGGACGTGATCCGCCAGATGTACGACATCGCCGTGGGTGCGCTGCGGGATAGGCGGGGCGTCTGGGGCTTCATGTCGTCGCAGTTCCCCGCCTCCATCTTGTCCGGCGCGGTTAACCAGCTCGAGGTCCTCATCGCCAGGCTGAGCGAGCTGCGCAAGCTCGCCGACGACCACGCGGACGTATTCAGCTCGGCGGGATTGCGGAGCCTGTTCAGCACGCTGCAGCACGAACTCGACGACGACTACTTCGAGACACTCGGCCGCCACCTCAGGCAGCTGCGATTCCGGGAGGGCGTGCCGATGAGCGCACAGCTCGACCGGGACAACAGCGGGATCAACTACGTGCTGCGCCTGGGGAACGCGCGGCGCGGCTGGCGGGAGCGCATCGGCATCGAGCCCAGGTCGGTGTATTCGTTCGCGATCCCGCCCCGCGATGAAGCCGGCGCACAGGCGCTGTCGGACATGACCAGCCGCGGAATCAACCTGGTCGCCAACGCGGCGGCGCGTTCGGCCGATCACGTCACCAGCTACTTCACCATGCTGCGGGCGGAGCTCGGTTTCTACGTCGGCTGCCTCAACCTCCGCGACCGCCTCGTCTCGGCCGGCCAGCACGTCACATTCCCCGTGCCGTGCGAGTGGAGCCCATGGCAGTTCTCCTGCACCGACCTGCGCGACGCCAGCCTGGCACTGCGCACCGATCACGTGGTCGGCAACGACGTGGACGCCGACGGCAGGTCCCTGGTCATCATCACTGGTGCGAACTCCGGCGGGAAGTCGACGTTCCTGCGCAGCGCCGGCCTTGCCCACTTGATGATGCAGTGCGGCATGTTCGCCACCGCCCAGTCGCTGCGCGCCAGCGTGTGCAGGCAGGTCTTCACGCACTTCATCCGCGAGGAGGACCGCGAGATGGTCAGCGGGCGGCTCGACGAGGAGCTGCGCAGGATGAGCACGACCGCCGACCAGATCGGCCCGCACTGCCTCATCCTGTTCAACGAGTCGTTCGCCGCCACTAACGAGCGGGAGGGGTCGGAGATCGGCCGCCAGGTCGTCAGTGCACTGCTGGAAGCCGACATCAGGGTGTTCTTCGTGACCCATCAGTTCGACTTCGCCGACGGCTTCCGTCAGCAGCTTGCCGATACGACCCTGTTCCTGCGGGCGCCACGCCAGCCCGGCGGGCACCGCACCTACAAGCTCTCCGTCGCCGAGCCGCTTCCCACCAGCTACGGCCAGGACATCTACTACCGCATCGGCGGCTGGCTCGGCGAACCGCCAGCGGCACGGCCGGCGTCGGCCGTGCCGGGCTAGGCCCGGGCATGTCGGCGCCGGCATCGCGACCGCTACGCCAGCCGGGCAGGTTCTGGCGGCTGTGGTGGCTGCCGGCCGACGGCTACAGCAATGCCCTCACCGACACCGGATGGGCGCCAATCGTAGACGTCGACGCCGACCTCGTGCCTGCCCTGCTGGCCGAACTGGAGGATGCCGGAGTTCCGGCCCACGCGGCGCCGACCCGACCTCCGTTCGCGGTCACGCCACGCCGAACACGGCGGCAGCGGCCGAGCCCCGACACCGATCAGCGGTGGCGCCTGTGGGTCGGCACCAGCCGCTACAGCGCAGCCGAGGAGCTGCTGCGGGTCCGGCTGCCGGTGCTGCTGCGACGCCGGGGCACGCAGTCCCCGCCACCCGTACCGTGACGGGGCCGCTGGTAGCCGGGTGCCAGTGGCGCCGCGTTCACCTGCTCTTCAGCAACGCGGTATTGACTAGCCCAGACGTTGGCTGGTCGCAGGCGGCAGCGCCGTGCGGGAGGAGCATCTGCGGTGCAGCGGGTGGTAGTAGTCGGGGGCGGCATCCTCGGCATGATGCACGCCTTCCAGGCGCGCAGCCTGGGCCTGGATGTCGTGCACCTGGAACGCGAGGTCGCGCCGCGCGGTGCCAGCGTCCGCAACTTCGGCCTGATCTGGGTCAGCGGACGCGCGCCAGGGCCGGAGCTGGCGCTGGCTCAGCGCGCGCGGACCATGTGGGGTCAGATTGCCCAGCTCATCCCCCAGGCCGGCTTCCGGCCGCAGGGCTCGGTCACGCTCGCCCTCGATGATGCCGAGTTCGGCCTGCTGAAGGAAGCCGCAGCCATGCCAGATGCCGCAGAGCGCGGGTTCGAGCTACTCGATCCGGCCGCAGTCACCGCCGTGAATCCTGCCCTGCGCGGGGAATTCGCTGGCGGCCTGCTGTGCCGCAAAGACGCGGTTGTCGAGCCGCGGCGGGTGCTCGGTGCCCTGCGCGACTACCTGCGCACCGGCCCGTCCGGCAGCGGTCCCGGCTATGACTGGCTGCCGGGCCGCGAGGCGGTCGAGATTGCTTCGCAGGCGGTCCGTGATCACACCGGTCGCTGGCATCGCGGCGACGCCGTCGTGCTGTGTACCGGCGCGGCGCACGCCGGTGTGGTGGGGATGGGCCTGGCCGGATGCGAGCGGCCGCCGCTGCGGCGGGTGCGGCTGCAGATGCTGCAGACCGAGCCATTCGACGGCAACCTGACCACGGCGGTGGCGGACGGTGACTCGCTGCGCTACTACCCGGCATTTGACCTGCCGGGGCGAGCAGCACTCGGACCGCAGGCTGGCGTCGCCGCGGCTGCCGCAGCGCAGTTGCTGCTCGTCCAGCGCCTTGACGGGAGCCTCACGATCGGCGACACGCACGACTATGCCGAGCCGTTCGACTTCGACCTCGACGAGGCGCCCTATGACCACCTTCGCGCCAGGGCGGCCCAGCTGCTCGGCGTGCCGCTGCCGGCCACCAGGCGTCGCTGGGCGGGCGTCTACAGCCAGGTCACCAGCGACGAGCTGTACCACCGGTCACAGCTGGCACCGCACGTCACGCTCGTGACCGGGGCAGGCGGCCGGGGCATGACCTGCGCCCCAGCCATCGCCGAGGAGACCTTCGCGCAGGCTCTTGCCAAGAGGTAGCCAAGCACGGGGGCCGCAACCGGCGGGCCAGCGGCCGCTGCCGCAACCCCGGGCCGACGCCTAGTGGCGCGCGGTCACACCGACCGGCTCGCCGCCGACCACCCCGACCTGAACTGAGGCGCCCGGCACCAAGTCGGTCGCGGCCGCGCTGGTCTTGTCCACCTTCACCGAGACGTCCCCGGACAGCAGCACGGTGATCCTTGTCAGCGAACCGAGGAAGGTGCGCTCGGTGACAATTCCGTTGCCGCCCGGCGTCGCCTGGATGGTTAGTCCTTCGGGTCGGACCAGCACGTCGATCTCGCCGGCGAGATCGTCTGGCCGCCCGCCGTGCACAGGCACGACCGAGCCCAGCACCATCACCCCGTCCATCCCCTGGTAGCTGCCGGGAATGCGGTTCATCGTCCCGACGAACTCCGCGACGAACGTCGTAGCCGGTCGCTCATAGAGCTCGGCCGGCGTGGCGATCTGCTCCAGCCTGCCGTCCTTCATCACGCCTACCCGATCCGAGATCGACAGCGCCTCTTCCTGGTCATGGGTGACGAACAGGGTTGTGGTGCCGAGCCGCTGCTGCAGCGACCGGATCTGCTCGCGCAGCTGCAGCCTGACCTTGGCATCGAGCGCGGACAGCGGCTCGTCAAGCAGAAGCACGCTGGGCTCGATAGCCAGTGCGCGGGCAAGCGCCACTCGCTGCTGCTGCCCGCCCGATAGCTGATGCGGGTACTGCCGGGCCTGCGCGGACAGGCCGACCATGTCCAGCAGTTCGGCGGCGCGCTTGCTTCGGCTGCTTGCCGACTGCTTGCGCATCCGCAAGCCGAATCCCACGTTGTCCTGCGCGGTCATGTTCGGGAAGAGGCTGTAGCTCTGGAACACCATGCCCATGTCCCGCTTGGCTGCGGGAACCGGCGAGATGTCCTTGCCGTCGACGGTGACGGTGCCGGAGTCCGCGTACTCGAACCCGGCCACGATCCGCAGGGCGGTCGTCTTGCCGCACCCCGAGGGACCGAGCAGTGCCACTAGCTCGCCCGGAGCGACTTCGAGAGAAAGGTTATCCAGGGCGCGCACCGCGCCGAAGGAGCGGCTCACTGCTCGCATTCTGAGGGTCGTGCCCGCGCCCTCAGCACGCCGGCCGGTCACGCCGGCCTGAGTGC
Source organism: Streptosporangiaceae bacterium (assembly GCA_030038715.1). Taxonomy (GTDB): domain Bacteria; phylum Actinomycetota; class Actinomycetes; order Streptosporangiales; family Streptosporangiaceae; genus JAJYUU01. The sequence continues at coordinate 2,129 of JASHSO010000559.1, read as the reverse complement.
CTGCCGCCATGTTGGTGGTCATTCGGACTCTCCTCGGGTGCGGCTAACCTGCTGGATACCAACCGAGAACAGGGTTACCTGGGCCCCGCCGTGCTTTCGGGCGCTGCGGCTGCCGACCGTGACGATCAGCATCAGCAGCAGCCAGGTCACGAAGAGCGCGAGCAGCGATGCCGCTACCGATACCGGCCCGCTGTTCTGCTCGAAGTTGACGATCCAAACCGGGAAGGTCTGGAAGTTGTCCAGGCTGGCCATCGTGTACTCGCCAAGCACCAGGGCGACCGTGAGCACGGTGGCCGACATGATGGCCGTGCGCAGGTTCGGGATGACCACCCGCCACAGCGTGGTCGGCCAGCCAGCGCCCAGCGAGTTCGAGGCCTCGACCAGCGTCCTGACGTCGAACGAGCGCAGGCCGGCGTCCAGCGACCGGTACGCGAACGGCATTGACAAGATGACGTACTCCAGCCCGAGCAGGTTGGGCGTCGCGATCAGGAAGCCGGGCGCCGCCTTGAGCACGCCGATGATCAACACGATCGGCGGGATCACGATCGGCAGGATCGTGATGGCCTCCATGAACCGGCGGGTCCGCGGCAGCCGCAAGTGCACGTAAACCGAGGTCGGCACCATCAGGACGAGCGTGAGAACGGTGGCGATGAGCGCGAGCCGCAGCGACAACGCGAACGCCGAGCCGAATTGCTGGTAGCCAATCACCTGCGTGAAGGCCTTGAAGCCGGCGAACTTCAGGCCCGAGTACAGCGGGATCCCGAAGAACACGGCCGCGATCAGCAGGACCGCCCAGCGCCAGGCTGCCCACCTCCGGCGACGACCTGGCGGCCGCCCGGCCTTCGCAGGGACCTCAGTGTCGGCCTGCTCAGCGCTAGCTATCGTAGCCATCGGGCCGCCCTCCGCTGCAGCAACGTGTACAAGATCATGACTATCGCGATGATGGCGATCATGATCAGGCCAAGCGCGTAGCCAAGGTTCTGCTGCCCGGCCAGCACGTTGCCGTTCAACAGTGATCCGATCTGGATCGGAGTCAATGCGATCGTGCCGCCGGTCAGTGCCTCGGCCGTAGCGTAGGCGGAGAGCCCGCTACCGAAGAGCAGCAGCAGGCAGCCGAGGAACGAGGGGAACAGCACCGGGCCGCCGACGTAGCGCCAGTAGTGCCAGGTGCCAGCGCCCATGTTGTGCGCCGCTTCCCGCCAGGCTGGCCTCAGCCCCTCCAGCGCGGGCAAGATCACCAGCACCATGAGCGGAACCTGGAAGTACATGTACACGATGGCCACGCCACGCAGGTCGTACAACGTGAAGCCATGGTTCCAGATGTCGAACCCGTTGAAGACATCCGCGATCCAGCCGGTCACCACACCGGTCGTGCTGAGCGCGGCGATGAACAGGATCGCCAGCGGGACGCCGCCGAAGTTGGCGAACACGCCAGACAGGGTGATGACGATCCGGCGCAGCACGGTCCCCCGCTTGGCCGTCTGAATCGCGTAGGCGATGAACAGCCCGAAGATGCCCCCCGCGATCGCGGTGATGGCGGACAGCTCAAGGCTGGTTTCCAGGCCGGTCAGGTACGTGCCGTGCACCGCGGTATCGATGTTGCTTATGGTGGCCGCGCCGGTGCTGGAATTCTGGAACGCCCCGATCGCGATCGCGATCGTGGGGACGGCGAGTCCGAGCGCGACATAGACGCCGAATGGCAGCACGCCAACCCACCGGAGGCCGGCCCGAAGGAGTACGGAAAAGCGGCCGGGCCGGGTCCCGGAGGCTCCCGCCTCCGGGACCGCGACCTCGGTCATGCTGTCTGCCATGAGCTAGCCGACATCCTTGGCCCAGTCCTGGGTCACCACGTTCTCGGCCGTGGCGTTCTGCGTCTGGCTCGGGAAGGTGAGAGATCCGCTCGGGGCCGGGGGCAGTGCCGCGTACGCGGTCTTGTCGACGGTGCCGTTAGCGACCAGGGTCGAAAGTTCGATCGGCCGGGCGTAACCCTCGAGCCACAGGTTCTGGCCCTCGGTCGAATACAGGAACTCCTCCCACAAGCGGGCTGCCGCCGGGTCCGGCGCCGTCGCGCTGATCGCCTGGTCGTAGTAGGAGGCGAAACTCGCGTCCGACGGGATCACGATCTTGAA
>JASHSO010000558.1 GCA_030038715.1 Streptosporangiaceae bacterium | reverse complement strand
CGCCGCTCGGCAAGATCATGATGGCGGTGGGCCAGTGGGCGTTCGGGCTGACCCCCTTCGGGTGGCGGTTCTCTGTGGCCCTGATCGGCACCGTGTCGATCCTGATGACCGCCCGGATCGCCCGGCGGATGACCCGCTCCACCATGCTCGGCTGCGTGGCCGGCCTGCTGCTGGCCCTCGACGGCCTGGAACTCGTGCTCAGCCGCACGGCGATACTCGACATCTTCGTGATGTTCTGGGTGCTTGCGGCCTTCGGCCTGCTGCTCATCGACCGAGATCGGACCCGGGCGGCACTGGCGGCCGCGGCGGCCTCCGCCGACCCGGACGACCAGATCGGCCCGAAGCTTGGCATCCGCTGGCTGCGGGTGCTGGCCGGGGTCTGCCTGGGCTGCGCGGTCGCCAGCAAGTGGAACGGGTTGTATTACCTGCTCGCGTTCGCCTTGCTGGCTGTGGCCTGGGACTTTGGTGCACGCCGAGCGGCCGGATTCACGCAGTGGCTGGCCGGCGGGCTGCGTAGCGAGGCCAAGTGGTTGCCCGCCTGGTTCGGTCTGGCACCGCTAGTCGCTTACCTGGTCTCGTGGAGCGGCTGGTTTGCCACGGACGACGGCTACTTCCGGAACTGGGCCGCGCAGCACGGCAATCACACCCCGGTACTGTCCGCACTCGAGTCCTGGCTGCACTACCAGCACTGGATGCTGCAGTTCGGCCTCGGGCTGACCACGTTCCAGAACTACCAGTCCAACCCGTTGGGCTGGTTCATCCTGGCCCGGCCTATCTCGTTCTACTGGCAATGCCAGCCCGTCAAGAGCTGCGGCGCGGCCGGATCCACGGCCTCCGAGGTGCTGGCGATCGGGACGCCGGCGATCTGGTGGGCTGGAACACTGGCGCTGGTCTTCTGCTTGTTCTGGTGGCTGACCGGCTTGATCGGCGACTTGGTCTTCGGCCGGGCGGCGCGACGTGACTGGCGTGCTGGCGCGGTCCTGCTCGGCGTGCTAGCGGGGTGGCTGCCGTGGATCTGGTACGCCTGGCACGACCACCGCACCGAGTTCTACTACTACGCGATCGTCTTCGACCCGTTCCTGGTCATCGCCATCACGCTGTGCCTCGGACTGATCATCGGTCCCGCTCGCTCGGTGCCTGGCCGCCGTGCCGTCGGCGCGGCGGTGGCGGGCGGCTACCTCGTAGTCGTACTGCTTAATTTCGCCTACATTTACCCGATCCTGACAGCCGAGGTGATTCCGTACGCGTCGTGGCTGTCGCGGATGTGGTTCCACCGCTGGATCTAGGCGAACTGCCGCTGCGACCTGGCTGGGCTGCTGCGGCGTCCGAAAGCGCCTCGGTCAAGAGGGAGCCGTGCCGACAAGCGCGACACTGATCGGCGCCAGGGCGCGGTCCGCCCGGCTGTACGGCGCGTCGCTCCCCGCAACTCGGGTCAATCCCGGCATTCTGCCGCCTCTGGGGAGCCAGGTAGATCCTGGGGAAGACATTCCGTCACATGCGACGGTTAAGTCTTCGCCAGGATCAGTTGGGCTTCCGAACCGCCGCCAGGAGCGACGCTCGCGCCCGGATTGACTAGAAAGTCCATCAACGCCAGCAGCCACCGACTCCAGTCACTAGCCAGCCCAGCACCGAGCGTCTCCATGCCGTCACAGCCCGCTGCCGGCGAGCCCGGCTCAGAGTCAGAGCCAGCGGACCTCGTCGGCTATGGCAGATGAGGGATAGCGGTTAACTCGCCTGCCGAGCACTCAGCCCACGGCGCAGTTCCGCTACCCGCCCCCACCTGGCGGGCTTGGACGCGCCCAGAGAGAGCCGTCTGACCTGGGCCTACGCTCGGTGGCCGACAAGATGGTCTGACTGTTACCCAGATCACGCATCCCTGCTGCGAACGTTTGCGTCATAGAAGTGACAGCCCGCTAGGGACGTACGACCCGCAGGGGGAGCGGAGTACACATGGTGAGCCAGATAGAGCAGATGCCGGACCGTGACGGGCGATTCGAGCGGGACGTGGCGCCGTACATGGCACAGCTCTATCCGGCTGCGCTGCGCATGACCAGGAACCCGAGCGACGCCGAGGACCTGCTCCAGGAGACGTTCGCCAAGGCGTACGCGGCGCTGCACCAATTCCGGCCCGGCACGAACCTGCGAGCCTGGCTGCACAGAATCCTCGCGAACACGTTCATCAACAGCTACCGGAAGAAGCGGCGCGAGCCGGTCCAGGACCTCAGCGCCGAGTTCCAGGAGGGCTGGCAGACGGGCTCCGACCCGCTGGTCCCACCGGTGGCATCCGCCGAAGCGGAGGCGCTCGAGCGGCTAGCCGACTCCGACATCCTGCAGGCACTGAGGGAGCTGCCCGCGGAGTTCCGGGTCGCGATCTACCTAGCGGACATCGAGGGCTACCCGTACCGTGAGGTCGCCGAGATCATGGGCACTCCGCTTGGGACCGTGATGTCGCGGCTACACCGGGGTCGTACCAAGCTCAGGGCGAAACTCGCCAATTACGCGCCACGAACCGAGCCGACGACTGTGCCCGCGCTGTCGCGCTGACCAGACTGTCACGCGGACCGGACTACGGACCCGACTACCGCGCCGCCAGGCGGACAGAACACTGCGCCGCCACGCGGGACCGGACTACCGCGCCGCCACGCGGACAGAACACCGCGCCGTCACGCGGGACCGGACTACCGCGCCGCCACGCGGACCGGGCTTGACGCACCGTCAAACTGACCCGAATATCCGGTCGCAAGCACGGGCACCGGCCTTGCCGTCATCCAGCGGGCAGAACTTGACCGCGAACGCCTCGTACTTCGCCCGGAACCCGGCCGCCACGGCGTCGATGTCGCCCACCGCGGCGATCACCTCAGCCGAGGTGGCCAGAAGCGGGCCGGGCACCTCGGACTCGAGATCCAGGTAGAACCCGCGCAAGTTGTCCCGGTAGTCCTCGAGGTCGTAGGTGTAGAACAGCATGGGCTTGCCAGTAGCCGCGAAGTCGCACATCGCTGACGAGTAGTCGGTGATCAACATGTCGCTGACCAGGAAAAGCTCGGCGATGTCCGGGTAGGCGGTGACGTTGACCGCGAAACCCGGTCGTACATCGTCGGGCACGTCGTCGGCCATGTGGTGATGGCCCCTGATCAAGAAGACGTAGTCCTCGCCGAGCTCGCGCCACGCGCTCGACAGGTCCAGCCGGAAGTCAAACCGGTACCGCCCGGAGGCGTAGTACTGGTTGTCCCGCCAGGTCGGCGCGTACATGACGACCTTCTTGCCGGGCGGCAGCCCGAGGCGCTCGCGCACCCGGGCGGCGACCTGGTCTGTGTCGCCGCGGCAGAGTACGTCGTTGCGCGGGTAGCCGGACTCGCAGATTTCGCCCTGATAGCGGAAGGCCCGGCGCATGATCGGCGTACTGAACGGGTTCGGCGAGAGCAGCACGTCCCACTTGGCGACGTCCCTGGCCAGGTGGTCGTTGTACTTGGTGCCACTGATGAACTGCGGTTGCGCGACGTCAAAGCCGATCTTCTTCAGCAGTGTGCCGTGCCAGGTCTGGACGTAGACCTGGCCGGGGCGCTTCTCGAACCTGGCTGGCATGTCGTCGTTGGAGATCACGTACTTGGACCGGGCCAGCGCATCCCAGTAGGCCTCGGTGTTGGCCAGCACTGCCTTGGCGCCGTCGGGCACCGGCACTGCCCAGTCGTTCACGACCCACACGTGCTCGCGGTCGTCGCCGCGGCGGCGCAACTCCTCGCTGATGCCCAGCGGGTTGTCGCCGCACTGCTTACCCTTCCAGCTGACGAACGCGACGCTGTCCTTGAGCTGGCGCCGCTGCTGGAGCGGGTAGTACATGTCGCGCAGCACTTTGCGCTGGATCCGGCCCTGCTCGCCGAGCCGGAGCGAAGCAGCCACTTCCAGCATCGGCAGGTCGTACTCGGTCGTGGTGAACTTGTAGGTCTTCGGCCCGACGTGGACAACCTTGTCGGCGATCCCGGCCAGCCTGGCGTGGTCGTAGACAGGCAGGACCCACTCCTCGCCGGTCCGGCCGACCGGGCGGACGCGAAGCTGCCAGATTCCATCCCGAAGCGGACTCCGGCGGCCGAACAGCGGCATCGCGGCCGCATCGACGATGATGCTGAACCGGTCGCCGTCCCGGTCCATCGCGAGCACGTGGGTGTCGGTCGACGTCCGGCGGAACAGCACTGCCTCGATCGGCTGGCCCGGATGGTCGGCGTAGCTGCCGCGGAGGGTCAATGTGGCCTCCTCCGACCAGGAGTGCTCGTCGATGACCGGCCGAAGGCCGCGGCGCAGGATCACCACGTTCCCGTAGCGGGTGCGCTCCACCGCGACTTCCTCGGCTCCTGCCGGGTACCGGTACTCGGCGGCGCCAGCAGGGAACGCGACCCGGATGCGCTCGCCCCGTTCCCTCTCCACGCACAGGTCCCACTCCACTGCGTCGCTCTGGTCCGGCAGCTGGCCCTGGTCGGGTAGCTGACCCCGGTCGCCCCGGCTCGCTCCGAGCAGCTCGCCGGGTACGGTCGCGCGCAGCCGGAGGACCCCGCCGCCACCCGGCAAGACCGAAGCCGCAGCGTCCAGCCGCCGCGTCGCCGCGCCCTTGGGCCTGGCCAGCACGAGGTCGGCAGGCTGCCCGGCCGGCAACCGGGCATCGACCTCGAGCACGAGGTCGCCGTGGGAGTACTCGCAGCCGCGCAGTTCGGCCGGCGTCGTGACCACCTGGACGTGCAGCCGCAGGCCCACCCACCGAGCGCCGAGCCGGATCCCGGGTGCCACCTGCCGCGCGACCGGCCGCTCGGCCGAGCCGGGCAGCGGCGAGTGCAGCCTGACCGGCCGCCACACGCCGCGGCCGCGTACCAGCAGGAAGCCGTCCCAGTCTCCGGTGACCCAGCGCCCGGCCAGGCGGAACCAGCGCGGGCTGACCACGCAGCGGAACCCGGCCCAGTCGTAGTGGTACCTGTCCTGCTGGGAATAGGTCGTCGCCCCCACATTCAGCGTGGACCTAGCCGGAAGCACGATGGGCAGCCTGCCTCGGGTCAGCGGCCGCAAGATCGCTACCTTCGAGGTGTGCCTGCGCTTGCGGATGTCGATCGAGGGCACGTAGGCGAATCCGGAGATGACAAGCTTGCCGTTCTCCCAGCCGACGCCCTCGACCCGCATCACCGGGTCGAGCTCGCGCCAGTGCGGGCGGTAGACCCAGGCCGGGATGTTCAGCCGCCGGTCTTTGCGGAACGGCAGGTCCGCGCGGATCCTGCCACCTTCCCTGGCTATCGGGACCGCCTTGGCCGGCTGCTGGCTCAGCCAGCCCGCGTACTCAAGCAGCTCGGCGGTCATACTCCGGCTGATCAGGTAGTAGGCCAGCTTGTGCGTGGACGGCAGCTGCCGCAGCACCCGCCGGTCCACCCCAGCCAGGTACCTGCCGGTCAGCGCCACGAACTCGGCGCGGTACTCCTCGCTTGTCCGGCCCAGGTCCGGCACGTACAGCCACAGGTCGTTGAACAGCGCCTTGCGCTGGTGCTCGCGCACTAGCCGGGCCGGGCCGTGCGAACGCAGGAAGGCGTCGATCGCTTCCAGCGCGGTGATCCGGTCCCTGAAGTTCTTGATGTCCGTGCGCGACTGGGTGATCGACAGCTCGCCCTTGCCCCGTTCGCGCCAGTAGTAGATCGGCTCCGGGATGATGTCCACGGCCCGGGCCAGGACGTGCGCCTTCATCATGAGCTGCAAGTCTTCCCAGACCACGCCCTCGGGGAACTCAAGGCCCGCCCGGTCCCAGAACGACCGCCGGAACATCTTGTTCCACACCGACACGTCGAAGAACAGGTCGGGGTTCCGGCTGACGTGCGTGCCGATCTGCCTGGTCTTGATCGCCTGCGCGTGCATGGCCGAGGGATTGATGCCCATCGGACCGAATCGCAGCACTCCCCCGGACACCATGTCGGAGCCGGACTGCTCCAGCGCGTGCAGCATGCGCTCAAGCGAGTGGGTAGGCAGCGTGTCGTCGGCGTCCACGAACGACAGGTACTCCCCGCTCGCCCGTCTGATGCCCTGGTTGCGGGTGTACCCGGGACTGCCGCCATGCGGAACCTTGACCAGCGTGAATCGCGGGTCGGCAGCCGCCTGGGCAGCAGCGATGTCAGCGCTGGAATCGGTCGAGCCATCGTCGACCATGATGACTTCGAAGTCGGTGAACGACTGGGCGGCTATCGAAGTCAGGCAGTCACCAAGCAGATCCTCGTTGTTGTAGAACGGCACAACAACGCTGATCCGGGGAACCGGCATCACTCAGCTCCAGTCGGTCATGACCTCGGCGCCCACGGCGGCGGTGTTCACGGCGGCGGCCAGGGCCTTCGGCAGCCTCGGCTGATGCGAAGGCCTGCAGGTTTACGCCAGGTTACCGCTCACTGCGAAGCGGAACGGGCTGGCGCGGCCGACTGCGCACCGCCGCCAACTCCGGGTGCCGGCTCGACCGGTGGCTGGCGGCCACCACCGCGGCGCGTTCGCCGCATCCCAGCCCGGCCGACACCGGTGTTCTCCGCCGCCGGTTACTCGCCCCGCCACTGCGGCTTCCGCTTCTCGGCGAACGCGAGCGCGCCCTCCCTGGCGTCGGCCGAGGCGAATACCGGGCCGAGGATCTGCCCTTGCCGGCTGAAGGCCGACGCACTGTCCCAGTCGCCCGACTCGGTGATGATCCGCTTGGTGGCTGCCAGCGCAAGCGGCCCGCCCTCGGCGATCCGCCCCGCCAGGGCACGGGCAACCTCGAGTGCCTGGCCAGCCGGAGCGAGCTCGTTGACCAGGCCGACCTGGCGCAGCCGCGCCGCCGGATAGTGTTCGCCAGTCAGTGCGATCTCCATCGCGAGGTGGTAAGGGATCCGCTTCGGCAGCCGCAACAGCCCGCCGGCCCCGGCCACCAGGCCGCGTCTGACCTCGGGCAGTCCGAACTTTGCAGTCTCGCTGGCCACCACCAGGTCGCAGGCGAGGGCGAGCTCGAAGCCGCCAGCCAGGGCGTATCCCTCCACCGCCGCGATGATCGGCTTGACCGGCGGCCGCTGCACGATCCCGCCGAAACCGCGGTCCGCCGCTACCGGCGCATCGCCGGCCAGGAAGCCTTTGAGGTCCATGCCCGCGCTGAACGTGCCGCCGGCCCCGGTAAGGATCAGCACGCGAGCTTCCGCGCTGTCGTCGAATTCCTCGACCGCCGCGGCTATGCCGCGGGCAACCTCGCCGTTGACCGCGTTCCTGGCCTCCGGCCGGTTGATGGTGATAACGGCTATGCCGTCGCTTAGCTCGGACAGGACTGCTTCAGGCATGTGGCGACCCGTACATCCGCTCGAAGCCTCCGCTCTGGCCCGCACAGCCACACCGACCGTTGCCGGTCACTGCTGGCGACCGTTAGTGCCTTCTGGGCGCAGATCCGTCAGTGGGTAAAGGCGCGCCCACGTGCGGCCTAGCGAGCACCGCCACGGACTCCGGCTGTCATCAACTTGCCAGGTCGTCGGGGCGGTTGCCGAACACGTTCCCGCCGAATCCGGCAGACACCCCGGTCAGCTTACCGCCCTTGCTGTAGATCCCGCCGCCGCTGCCTGCACCACCTTTGGCGAGGTTGAAGCTCACCGTGGCTCGGTTGTCCAGGGTCAGCGATCCTTCGTTGAAGATACCGCCGCCCTCGTCGTCCGAGGTGTTGCCGGTGACGCTGGCCCAGTCGCTGAGAGTGAACGCGCCGCCGTTCCAGACGCCGCCACCCTCGGCAGTCGCGGTGTTGCGGCTCACGCTGGCCAGGCTGGTCAGCGTTAGCGTGGCACCGCTGTCGTTGTAGATGCCGCCGCCATATTCCGAGGTATTACCCGTCACGCTCGCCAGGCCGCTGAGGGTGGTCGTGCCGTCGTTGAGGATGCCGCCGCCGTCTTTCTTGGCGGTGTTGCGCGTCACACTGGCCTGGCCGTTGCTCGTCACCGTGCCGCCGAAGTCGTTGTAGATGCCGCCGCCATACCCCGAGCTGTTGCCGGTCACGCTCGCTTGGCCGCCGAGTGCCAGGGAGGCACCGCCCTGGTTGTAGATGCCGCCGCCCTCGTCACTCGCGGTGTTGCCGCTCACGCTGGCCTGGCCGCCCATCGTCACCGTGCCGCCCTCGTAGCTGAAGATCCCGCCGCCGATGTTGGCGCTGTTGCCGTTCACGCTGGCCCGGCCGGTGAGTGTCAGCAAGCAGCCGTAATCCATGATGATGCCGCCGCCTTGGTCCGTGGCGGTATTGCCGCTGACGCTGGCCTGGCCGTTCATCGTCACCGTGCCATCCGGGTACTGAATGAAGATGCCGCCGCCAAAGTAGGCGCCGTCGTTGTCACTCACGCTGGCCCGACCGGTCAGCGTCAGCGAACCGCTGTCTGCGATGCCGCCGCCGGCGCCTGCGGTATTGCCGGTGACCAATGCGTTGTCCAGCGTCACCGAGCTGCCCTTGCCGATGTCGATCCCACCGCCGTCGCCGGACGACGAGGCGTTGCCGCCGGTGACGGTCAGCCCGGTCAGGACCACGGTGGCGTCACCCGTGATGGTCAGCACGGTTCCCTGCTCGCCGCCGTCCAGCGTGGGCTGCCATCCGAAGCCGGTAATCGTCAGGTCCTTGCTGATCGCGGTCGTGCCGATGCACGTACCTGAGACCAGCAGCCGGGCGGGGGAACTGGCCGCGGCCACCGCGGCCCCGAAGCTTGGATAGCTGGCATGGGCCGCCGGGTTGACGACCAGGCAGGGCGCGCCAGCCGCCGACGCCGCGGGAGCCAGCGCCACCGCCGCCCACGCCATCATGCCCACCGCCGCCGTCAGCCCCAGCCAGCGCGAGATCTTCACTGTGTCTCCCCTCATCGGCCAGGCGGCCCGCCGCAGGGTCGGCGGCCTTCTTCCTCGGCCACGGGACAACTCATAGCAGGATTCTTACTGCTTTGCCCGGGTAATGCTAGGACGCTTGGGCGAGCCAGGGTTTACTCGTGTCGGCGGGGCCCTAGCCGGCACCGAAGCCGCCGGAGCAGTCCGCCACGCTCGCCTACCGGGCAGCCGGTGACTTAGCCGATGGCCACGCCGAACACACCGGGCAGGGCGACGCGCGGTGAAGCGCATCTGTCAAGGTCAGATGGCGGTCAGGGCTGCCCGGTCGTCATTTGGGCTGGAACCTGATGCCACCGTCGAAGCGGATGACTTCCGCGTTCATGTAGTCGTTCTCGATCAGCGCCCGGACTAGGTGCGCGAACTCGGCTGCCGTACCCATCCGCTTGGGAAACACCACAGGGGCGGCCAGCTTGGCCTTCCACTCCTCGCTTTCCTGGCCGGTGCCGTAAATGGGCGTGTCGATGATCCCTGGGCAGATCGTGTTGACCCGCACGCCGATGACCGACAGGTCCCTGGCGGCTGGCACGGTCATGCCGATGATCCCGCCCTTCGACGCCGAGTACGCGAGCTGGCCGGTCTGGCCCTCGATCCCCGCGACGGACGAGGTGTTGACCACCACGCCGCGCTGGCCGTCGGCATCGGCCGGCTCGGTCTTGGCGATGGCGGCGGCGCCGATGCTCATGAGGTTGAAGGTGCCGATCAGGTTGACGTCGATGACCTTCTGGAACGTGGCCCGATCGTGCGGCGAGCCGTCGCGGCCGACGGTCCGCTGCGCCCACCCGATCCCCGCGCAGTTGACGACCACGCGCAGCGGATGCCCAGCCGAAGTCGCGGCTTCCACCGCCGCGCGGACCGACTCGGTGTCACTGACGTCGGTCTTGACGAAGATCCCGTCGATCTCCTTGGCCAGCGCCTGCCCGCGCTCGGAGTTGAGGTCGGCGACGACAACCTTGCTCCCGGCGGCGGCTAGCTCCCGGACGGTGGCCTCACCGA
>JASHSO010000005.1 GCA_030038715.1 Streptosporangiaceae bacterium | reverse complement strand
CGCTGGTAAAATACGCCGCCCACCATGCCCTACAGCCAGCAGGCGGCCGTCCGCCGGGAGCTCGCCGCCCCTGCTTGCTTTGAAAGTGCTCGCGGCGCTGAGCGCGCCCCGTGCGTTGCCGGGCTACCCAGTGCTGGTCGTGCTCGATGGCGGAGAGTTCCGCAGCACGCCAGGTCAGCCAGCACCCGCCGCCGGTCATGGGCCAGCAGCCGCCCGTCCGCCAGCGCCGTCGGCAACCCTGCGGTCAGCCCGGTGTTATCCGCCAGCGCTCGGGCCAGCGCCACCCCGCCGTGCGACACGATCCCAGTCCCCGATAACGACCAGCATGAATTCTCGAGGCTAGCTGCTGACGGCGTCAGGTGGCTGGCTGCTCACGAGGGTGGGGAGGGGCGGCGGGCCGCCGGAGGCTGCAGCGGGCTTGAGCGGTGGTCAGGAGTAGCCGTGGCACGCCGACGACGACGGGTGGTGTAGCGGGCCCGCGGCGATCGCCTGCAGCACAATCGCCGTGACGACCGGGTTCGTGGGGAGCTGGGAGTGGCTAATCCGCACCGCCGGACACAGCGACTGGACTGGGAGGTCGATGGCGGCGGCCAGCCGCGCCGAGTCGGGTGGCGTGACCGTCTGGTCGTCCGTCGTCCACAGCGATAGCCACGGTGGCAGACCGGCGGGATCCCCGACGTTCAGGCTGGACAGCAGGCTGCTGCCCGGGACGAGCTGCTGGCAGGCTGTCGGGCAGGCACCAGGGACGAATCCGGCCGCCCCGGCGGCGATGCGTGCGCCGTGGAACGGCGAGCCCAGCGTGATGACCCGGCGCGCTTTGGCGGCCCCGTCGTCCTGCCTTGCCCAGATCAGCGCTACGACCCCGCCTGCCGAGTAGCCGACTACGTCCACCGACGGCGCGCCGCTGGCGAGAACGGCGTTGACTGCGGCATTGAGCTTCGCGGCATCGGCGACGAGGCTCCCGGTGCCTGTCCCGGGCAAGTGCAGCACGGTCGCGGACCTACCGGTGGCCCTAATTCGGTCGGCCAGCACGGTCAGTGAGCCTGTGCTGCCGCCGTAGCCGGGGACCAGCAGCACCGGGCCAAGACGGCTGGCTGCCGGGCGGCCTCTCGGTCCTGCCCGGCCGGGGTGCAGGGCGGCGAGCACCGCGGCGGCGACGGCGACCAGCGCGAGCAGCGCCACCCCGGAAATCAGCGCGCGGCGGCGCGGAGACAGCTGCGCCAGACCCGTTCCCTGCATGCCGCGTCTCAGGCGCGTCAACGGCCTGCCCATGTCACCACCGTACGTGCGGCAGGCGGGGCGGCGCCCGCACCTGCCGCAGCCGAACACTTGCATCCCGTAACCTTGGGCCGTGACGCTACGCCTCTATGACACCGCTGCGCGCTCGGTGCGCGACTTCAACCCGCTGACTCCGGGAAAGGTCTCGCTGTACCTGTGCGGCGCTACTGTGCAGGCGCCACCGCATATCGGACATATCCGCTCGGGTGTCAACTTCGACATCCTGGTGCGCTGGCTTAGGGTCAGCGGCTACTCGGTGACCTACTGCCGGAACGTCACCGACATCGACGACAAGATCCTGGACGCGGCTAGGGCAGAAGAGCTGCCCTGGTGGGCCGTGGCCGAGCGGAATCAGCGCGCCTTCACCCGCGCCTACGCCGCCCTCGGCTGCCAGCCGCCGGACGTTGAGCCACGCGCAACCGGCCATGTTCCCGAAATGATCATGCTGATGCAGCGGCTGATCGAAGGCGGGCACGCCTACGCCGCGGGCGGGGACGTCTACTTTGATGTCACGTCCTACCAGCAGTACGGCAGCCTGTCCGGGCAGCGGCTCGAGAACATGCGTGCCGCCGACGACACCGACGATGCTCGGGCCAAGCGCGACACCCGGGACTTCGCGCTGTGGAAAGGCGCCAAGCCGGGCGAGCCGACCTGGCCGACGCCGTGGGGGCCCGGCAGGCCCGGCTGGCACCTGGAGTGCTCGGCCATGTCCACCAAGTACCTGGGCGCCACGTTCGACATCCATGGCGGCGGGCTCGACCTGCTGTTCCCCCACCACGAGAACGAGCTCGCCCAGTCCCGGGCCGCGGGTGACGGCTTTGCCCGCTACTGGCTGCACAACGGGCTCGTGCGTATCAGCGGCGAGAAGATGAGCAAGTCGCTTGGTAACTCGCTGCTGGTAGCCGAGATGGTCACCAGGGTGCGCCCGGCCGAGCTGCGCTACTACCTGGGTCAGGCGCACTACCGCTCGGAGATCGATTACTCGTCTGCCGCGCTCGACGAGGCAGCGACGGCTTACCGCAGGATCGAAGGCTTCGTGACGCGGGCGTCGGAGCTGGTTAGCGCGAATTCTGCGGGTCCCGACCTGCACTCGGTACCCGCGCCATTTGCCCAGGCGATGGACGACGACCTCGCCGTGCCGCAGGCACTGGCGCTCGTGCACGACGCGGTCAAGGACGGGAACGCGGCGCTGGCTGCCGGTGATGTCTGCGGCACGGCCAAGCAGCTGACGGTGGTCAGGGCGATGCTGGCGGCGCTCGGGCTGGATCCGCTGGCCGAGCCGTGGGCTACCGGGCAGCCGGGCGACGACCTCCGGTCGGTGGTAGACGCGCTGGTCGCTGTCGCGCTGCAGCAGCGCGAGGCGGCCCGGGCACGGCGCGACTTCGCGGCGGCCGACGCGATCCGGGACCAGCTCAAGCTGGCGGGGGTTGTGGTCGAGGACACTGCACGCGGCCCGCGCTGGGAACTGGCCAGGTGACCCCGGTTCGAAGCGGCAGCCGGGCGCCGGGGCCTGGCGGCCGCGCCAAGTCGGGCAAGCCCCGCCCGGGGACCGGCGGACACGGCAAGCGCAAGCTGGAGGGGAAGGGGCCCACTCCGCCGGCCGAGTTGCGACCCGGGCACCCCGCGCAGCGCAAGACCGCGGCCAGAGCGCGTCAGGCGGGGCAGGCCGACGCGGCGCGCGATCGGGGCGGCGCGGGCACGCCTCGGGCGCGCGGGTCGGGCAGCTCCGCAGCCGAGCTCGTAGCCGGGCGGAACGCTGTGCTCGAGGCCTTGCAAGCCCGAGTACCGGCTACTGCCCTGCACATCGGGCCGCGTCTCGCGGGCGACGAGCGGATCGGCGCCGCGGTCATGCTCGCTACCAACGCGGGAATCCCGGTGGTCGAGGCTGGCCGCGCGGAGCTTGACCGGATAACCGGCGGCGCCATCCACCAGGGGATCGCGCTGCGAATCCGGCGGTACGCATACGCCGATCCAGCCGACCTTGTGCAGTCGGCCCTAACCGCCGGACAAAGGCCGCTGATCGTGGCGCTTGACAATATTACCGACCCGCGAAATCTCGGCGCCGTGGCCAGGTCGGCGGCCGCGTTCGGCGGGCATGGGGTGCTAGTTGCAGCTAGGCGGTCGGTCGGCGTGACGGCGGGCGCGTGGAAGGCGTCGGCCGGGACCCTGGCCAGACTGCCAGTCGCGCAGGCTCCGAACCTGGCCGGAGCACTGGCCGCCTACCAGCAGCAGGGCCTGTTCGTGGTTGGCCTCGACGCCGCGGGCCGCGTCGACGTCGACCAGCTTGAGCTTGCCGACTCGCCGCTGGTCCTCGTCGTCGGTTCGGAAGGGAAGGGACTGTCCCGGCTGGTGGCCCAGCGCTGCGACGTGACCGCGCGGATCGCGATCAGCGGCTCGGCTCAGTCGCTGAACGCAGGCGTCGCCGCCGGCATCGCGTTGTACGTCGTGAGTCGGCAGCGCGTCCAGCACCGCTGACTCGCCCGCGCCTATCGTGGACTGCGGGAGGTGGTCGCCCATGCACGTCTCCGGGCCCGCCGAGTCCACCAGCGCCAGCTCGCAACCTGAGCCAGACGACCAGGAGACGCCCGATGTGGCACGGGCCAGGCTGGCCGCCGCGCTGCGGGACAGCCGCCAAGGGATGAGCCAGCAGGCCCAGGACGCGTTCGCGCAGGTGCCCAGGCACCTGTTCGTCCCCGAGGCCGGGACTTCCGCGGCGTACCGCGACGAAGCCTTCGTGATCAAGTGCGGCGACGACGGGCTACCGGTCAGCTCGTCGTCCCAGCCCGCCATGATGGCGATCATGCTTGAGCAGCTCATGCTGGAGCCTGGCCATCGAGTCCTGGAGATCGGAGCTGGCAGCGGCTACAACGCTGCGGTGATGTCGGTAATCGTCGGCACGCAGGGAACGGTGGTCAGCGTCGACATCGACGCGGAGCTGGTCGCGCGGGCGCGTTCCAGCCTGGCCGCGGCCGGCTTTCCGGCGGTCATCGTCCGCTGCGCGGACGGCGGCTACGGCTACCCGGACGAGGCGCCCTTTGACCGCATCATCGTGACCGCTGGGGCGTGGGACATCGCGCCAGCGTGGGTGGAGCAGCTTACTCAGGGAGGCAGGCTCGTGCTGCCGCTGTCAGTCCGCGGCATCCAGCTGTCAGTTGCGCTGGAGGAAGATGGCGACCGTTGGGTCAGCAGGTCCGCCTGCCGGTGTGGCTTCGTGCGCATGCTCGGCGCTTTCGCAGCGCCGGAGGCCGCCCTGCGGCTGGGCGAGCCGCACTCACTGTATGCGCTGGTGTCCGACGGCGGCACCGTCGATGCGCAGGCGTTGCAAGCTGCACTCGCCGGCTCGCACGCGGATGCACCGACCGGGCTGGCGATCAGCGATCCAGCTGAGACAGCCGACCTAGACATCTGGCTGACGCTCACCTGCGGCGACCTGGACCGGGTGACGCTGCTGGCGGCGCCTGGCAACTGGCTGCCGCTGACCCCGATGCTGCCGTTCGGGGGCCTGGTGAGCCAGCCGACGGATCCAGGCGCCATCGGCGTGGCGCTCTTGCTGCCGGAGGGCTCGCCGAGCGACAGCCAGTACCTGTCCGACGCGGGCCTGCTGGTGCGCGGCTTCGGT
>JASHSO010000557.1 GCA_030038715.1 Streptosporangiaceae bacterium | reverse complement strand
ATCCGCTTACCGGCTCGAATCGATCCGGCGCCGCCGGGGTATGCTCGCCAAATCCCGCACCACGGGGGCCGAAGTCCCCTGCGTGATGTCGGTCAACCCCCCGATGGCGGGCGACCCGCAGCCCTTTGAGGAGGACCAGTCGTGGCACCTGAAGTGAATGCGGCTGGCCTTGAGAAGAGCCTCGACGATGGCGGGTTGAAGAACCACTGCGTCCGCGAGTACGTGCGGTACTGGGCCAAGCACACCGGTGTCGCGCGGGTCGAGGTAATCGGCGCGTCCGACGACGCACGACTCATCAAGGAGTCGCTGGCGGCTGGCGAGATCTCGCCCGCGGGAGAAGGCCGTTATTACGCGCGCAGTTACGAAAAAGACACCGCTCGCTCGGAGGAGCGCACGATCGTGGCCACCGGCGACCCGGCGGACAAGGGTGTGTACGACAACTGGCGGCCGTCCAGCGAGATGCGCCCGCTGGTGGAAGGACTCATGCGCGGCGCCTCCGCGGGCAAGACCATGTACGTCATCCCGTATCTGATGGCACCGCCTGGTTCCCCGCTCGAGCCTTACGCGGCGGGGGTCGAGCTCACCGACCACCGGACCGTCGCGCTGCACATGATCCGCATGGCGCGGTGCGGGGCCGAGTACGTGAACGGCCTTGCCGACCCCGACAGGTTCGTGCGCGGCGTTCACGTCACCGGTGACCTGGCAAGCCTGGGTCAGGGCACACCGGGCGACAAGCGCTACTTCGTGACCCTGGCCGACCAGCGGACGATCCTGCACTTCGGCTCCTCCTACGGCGGAAACGCGCTGCTCGGCAAGATCGCGCACGGGCTGCGCCAGGCCGCCTACGACGGCTGGGCCTCCGGGGAATTCCTCGCCGAGCAGTTCATGCTCATCGGCATCACCGACAAGTGGACGGGCCAGACCTGGCACATCTGCGGCGGGTTTCCCAGCGCATCGGGGAAGACCAACCTCGCCATGATGGAAGCGCCTGTCGGCCTGGGCGACAGGTATCACGTGGAGTTCTACGGCGACGACATTGCCTGGCTGCGGGTAGATCCCGGCGACGGAAGGGTCTACGCGATCAACCCCGAGTTCGGCGTGTTCGGGGTTGCCAAGGACACCAACGAGCTCACCAATCCGACCGCGCTGGCCTCGGTAGCCCCGGGGACCGGGGTGCTGTTCACCAACGTTGCCTACAACGAGAACACCGGCGAAGTGTGGTGGGAAGGCCGGACGCCGACACCGCCTGCTGACGCGCCCGGCTGGCGGGACTGGAAGGGCAGGCTGATCGCCGAGCGGCCGCAGAGCGCCAAGGGGGACCCTTGGGCGCACCCGAACAGCCGCTTCACCACCTCGCTGACTAACGTCCCGAACATTGCGCCCGATTTCAACAGCCCCAAGGGCGTTCCAGTCGACGCGATCATTTTCGGCGGGCGAACGCGCGACCGCGAGCCGCTGATCCGTGCAATCACTGACCTCGCCGAGGGCGTCTACGATGGCCTCACGCTCGGCGCCGAGGCGACCTTCGCGGCCGAGGGAGTGGACGGGCTGCTCCGATACGACCCCATGTCAATGCGCCCGTTCATGTCTTATCCCGAGGGTGCCTACGCGGCGCACTGGCTGCGCATCATCGGCTCCGCTACCCACCGGCCGATCTTCGCGCACGTCAACTGGTTCCAGCGGGACGCGGCTGACGGCCACTTCCTGTGGCCGGGTTACCGCGACAACCTTCGTCCGCTGCTGTGGCTGGTGAGGCTCAAGGACGGGGAGGTCAAGGGGAACCAGACGGCGGTCGGGATCGTCCCGACCCGCGAGGAGCTCGACCTCGCCGGCCTCGACATCCCGGCTGCGGACCTCGACCGAGTGCTGTCCATCGACGCCGAACGGTGGCGAGCCGAGATGGCACACCGCGAGCGGCATCTTGCCCAGTTTGACGGCCTGCCCGAAGAGATATGGGCGGCACACCGCCGGGTCGCGGCGGCCCTGGGCGCCGGAACGGCCTGACACGCCGCCTGCTACGACGCGCCGTCCTGACTTCGTCTGAACTGGTGGCATTCTTGGATACGGTTCTCACCGAGCCGGACAGCGTTGTCGCCGTGGCGACGGCGTAGGTCGGCCGCCGGTCAGCCGGGCGGTGCAAGGGTGCCTGCCTGGCGCAGCGAGGAAGGGTGCCGGATGGGATTGCGGGGTCTCGTCTACCGGCTGTACGAGCGGAGGCTCGAGGCGGCGCTGGTGCCGCAGGCGATTCCGAGGCACGTCGGGGTGATGTGCGACGGCAACCGCCGCTGGGCCCGGTCGGCGGGGCTGCCCGACGTGAGCAGCGGCCACCAGGCCGGAGCCGACAAGATCTTCGAACTGCTCCAGTGGTGCCAGGACGCCGGGGTCGAGGTCGTTACGCTGTGGCTGTTGTCGACCGACAACCTCGCAAGGCCCGCTGGCGAGCTCGAGCCGCTGCTGCGGATCATCGAAGGCACTGTCCGTGAGCTGGTCGCGGAGGCCCGGCACGTGAAACCGGTGGGAGCCCTGGACCTGCTGCCCGCCGAAACCGCGCAGGTGCTCAAGGATGCCGCCGAGGCCACGGCGGGCTATTCCGGCCTGCTGGTCAATGTCGCCGTTGGTTACGGCGGCCGCCGGGAAATCGCCGATGCGGTCCGGTCGCTGCTGCAGGAGCACGCGACCAAGGGCACGACGATCGAGGCGCTGGCCGAGGTCCTGGACGTCGAGCACATTGCGGAGCATCTCTACACGGCCGGGCAGCCCGACCCTGACCTGGTCATACGAACTTCTGGCGAGCAGCGGCTCGGCGGCTTCTTGCTCTGGCAGAGCGCGCACTCGGAGTTCTACTTCTGCGACGCGTACTGGCCAGCGTTCCGCCGGATCGACTTCCTGCGCGCCCTGCGGTCCTACGGTGCGCGCCACCGCAGATTCGGCGCGTGAACAGACAGTTACGGTACTTCCACGCAGGTTGTCGCTCAGCTACCGTCTGAACTGACGGGCGGTGTGTAGCCGCCCGCCGGGAAGGCCCTCGAGATCCTCGAGCTTCGCGTCCTGGTGCGCAGGCGAGATGAGCGAAGGGCCGGCGTCCGGCCCGTCGCTGGCCGGTCCCGGTCCCGCCGACACTTCTGTGTCCGACCGCGGCGCCCGCTGGGCGCGCAGGGGAGAAGCGAGTGGTCAGTCCGTCAGCTAGCGGTATTCAGTCAGCCCGTACGCAGTCGGCTCGCAGCCGGCCGGACGGTACGCAGCCGGCCCGTCGGTCGGCCCGCACAGAGTCAGCTCAGCGCCGGACCTACGTGCTCGACACCAGCGTGCTGCTGGCGGATCCGGCGGCGATCGGCAGGTTTGCCGAGCACCGGGTGGTGCTGCCGGTCGTCGTGATCACCGAGCTCGAGTCCAAGCGGCACCATCCTGAGCTCGGCTACTTCGCCCGTCAGGCACTGCGCCACCTAGACGACCTCCGCGTCGAGTACGGGCGCTTGGATGCCGACATCCCGGTGGGCGAGGAGGGAGGCAGCGTCCGGGTCGAACTCAATCACTCGGATCCGGCAGTCTTGCCCGCTGGATTCAGGCTCGGCGACAACGACACGAGGATCTTGTCCGTCGCGTGCAGCCTGGCAGCGGACGGCGAGAGCGTGGTGCTGGTCAGCAAGGACCTGCCGCTTCGGGTCAAGGCGGCGGCAGTCGGGCTGACCGCGCAGGAATACCGCGCCGAGCTGCCGCCGGACTCCGGCTGGACCGGCATGGCCGAGCTGGACGCGACGACGGCCGAGATCGACGAGCTGTACGAGCACGGCCAGCTCGACCTCGCTGCCGCCCGTGACCTGCCCTGCCACACCGGACTCGTGCTGACCTCCGGTGTCAGCGGTACCGGCAGCGCGCTCGGCCGTGTGCTGCCCGACAAGTCGGTGAAGCTCGTCCGGGGCGACCGGGAGGCATTCGGCTTGCGCGGCCGCAGCGCGGAGCAGCGGGTTGCGCTGGACATCCTGCTGGACGGCGAGGTCGGCATCGTGTCGCTTGGCGGGCGGGCCGGGACGGGGAAGTCTGCCCTGGCGCTGTGTGCCGGGCTAGAGGCGGTGATCGAGCGCCGGCAGCATCGCAAGCTGGTGGTCTTCCGGCCGCTGTACGCGGTGGGCGGCCAGGAGCTGGGCTACCTGCCCGGCTCCGAGGCGGACAAGATGAACCCATGGGCGCAGGCGGTCTTCGACACGCTTTCGGCCGTCACGTCGAAGGACGTGATCGACGAGGTGCTGGACAGGGAGATGCTGGAGGTGCTGCCGCTGACGCATATCCGCGGCCGGTCGCTGCACGACTCGTTCGTGGTCGTCGACGAGGCGCAGTCGCTGGAGCGCGGCGTGCTGCTGACGGTTCTGTCCAGGATCGGTGCCGGGTCCAGGGTCGTGCTCACCCACGACATCGCACAGCGCGACAACCTGCGGGTCGGCCGGCATGACGGGATCGTGGCCGTCATCGAGAAGCTCAAGGGACACCCGCTGTTCGCCCACGTCACGCTCGTGCGGTCGGAGCGCTCGCCGATTGCCGCGCTGGTCACCGAGATGCTCGAGGAGGCCAGCCTCTA
>JASHSO010000556.1 GCA_030038715.1 Streptosporangiaceae bacterium | reverse complement strand
GCCTGCTGACCGAGCGCGGAACGCCTTCCTGGCTCGTCGGCGAGATATCGGCGGGGGGTGGCAATGTCCGGCTCACCGGTCGACACCCTGCCTGAGGCAGCCGGACAACCTGCGCTTAGCTGGCCAGTGTCATGCCCCGGACGATGAGCTGGACTGCGGGATCAGGTGCTCGGGGGCATATCCGCCGAGGTCACCGTCCACGCCCCAGTCCTCTTCCTCGTCATCATCGTCCACTGAGTCATCGTCTACGGCGTAGCGATCGCTGCGGTCCCGGTAGCCGGAATTACCGTCAGTGGTCTGCTGCTCTGTGTCGACGCCCAGCTCAGCCCGCAGCCGGTCAAGGTCCGTGCCACCGCCGCCGTACTTCAGCTGGCGTGCCACCTTGACCTGCTTGGCCTTGGCTCGGCCGCGCCCCATTGGCTCGACCCCCTCCAACGTACGGAACCCGACGGGTTCCTGGTCACCGCACTCGCTAGTTGCCCTGTACCACGCCGATGCTGCCTTCTACCACGCGAACGCTCGCGGTTTCATGCACGCAAAGCGCACCCGCCACCGCTCCACCACCGGAAGCGGGACGCGCGCTCGCCTGACGTACAGGTACAACCGTACCTGACTTTGGGCAGCCGACGCCTCCGATGAGTCTCGCGACGTCATCAGGTGCGCAGATAGATGCCGCGAAGCCGGCCTACTTCGGCGATCCTGTGCTCGGCAAGCCGATCCGCGGCCACGGCCGGCGGTACACCGTCCTCGTCGGCCGCAACCAGGATCTGACGGGTGGTCGTGAATATCTGCTCCGCCCTGGCACTAGCCCGCTCGAAGCTGAACCCGTGCAGCTCGTCTGCGACCTGAATCACGCCGCCAGCGTTCACCACGTAGTCGGGCGCATAGACGGTACCGTGATCCGCCAGCATCTTCTCCACGCCAGGGTGAGCTAGCTGGTTGTTGGCGCCGCCGCAGATGATCCGGGCACTGAGCACATCGACTGCCTCGTCGTTGACGGCTCCGCCAAGCGCGCAAGGCGAATAGACGTCCAGCGGGCTGGCCAGCAATTCGCGGCGGCTCGCCGCGACCATCACCTGCGGATGCCGCGATCGCACGCGCGCTATGGCGCTGTCGCTTGTATCGAACACGACTACCAGGGCATCGTCCGCGATCAGGTGATCCACCAGCCGACTGCCTACCTTGCCGACTCCCTCGATGCCGACAGTCCGGCCAGAAAGACTGGTGCTGCCCCAAACATGCTCCGCGGTTGCCTGCATCCCAGCGAACACACCTCGCGCCGTCAGCACTGAGGAGTCCCCGGCCCCGCCGTTGGGCACTGTCCGGCCGGTGACATGCGAGGTCTCCCTGGCGATGACATCCATGTCCTCGGTGTAGGTGCCGATGTCGCACGCGGTGATGTAGCGGCCGCTCAGTGACTCGATGAATCTGCCATAAGCTCGCAGCAGCGGTTCGGACTTGACCTGCGCTGGATCGCCGATGATCACCGCCTTGCCGCCACCGTGGTCGAGGCTGGCCAGCGCGTTCTTGTAGGTCATGGCCCTGGACAGATTCAGGACATCGGCGAGCGCACTGTTCTCGTCGGGGTAGGGGTAGAACCGCGTGCCGCCGAGCGCTGGCCCGAGTGCGGTCGAGTGGATGGCGATGATGGCGCGCAGGCCAGACTTGCTGTCCTGGCAGAACACGACCTGCTCAGGGGTGGTGAGCTGGCCGTCAGCGTGCCTGGTCTCGAAGACAGTGGTCACGTGCGTGGCTCCTGGCACTAGCCCGTCCCGCTGTCGCCCTTGACGCGGGATCGGCACCCAGCCTATCGCCGGGCCTGGGTCGCAAGTCTGTGCTACCGACCCGTAACCCCTTTGCTGGGACGGGTACGGCATGTCACGATTAGTCATGGTGTCTTATGCGCCGCTAGTGCGCGGGTTTCTGCTGCTTTCTGCGCGGGCGCTGCCGCCACGGTGCGGGCCGCCACCAGGGCAGGCGAGATGCGTCGGCCAAAAGCGATCGAAGCAGATTATGTCGCAGCACTATGGGGGATTATTACAGGACCTCGACCGGTTGCACACGAACAGCGCAGCGCATCCGGATCAGGCGGCTGGACGGTTGCCGCCTGGCTGCTGCGGTCGGGGCGGGGCACGGGAGGGGGTGTTGCGCGGCGCCTAGCGTGGCGCTTACCTGCAGCCCTAGGACGCTGACCTGGAGGAGATCGGCAACTGGGCTGATGGGCAGGACGGTGCGGCAGCCGAGCTAAGTATCTGATGAGAGGCGCGGATGACTTTTCCGAATCCGCCCGTTGCGACGGTGCGTGTCGCTAGAATCACGCAGCGTGACAAGCCGTGGCTGCGTCCTACGAGGGCTCGCAAAAGAAACTTTGCTCCCGGTTGTCGACTTGTCACCGCTGGTGATGGCAATATGGTCTGAGCGGACTATATAGGACATCCAACGCAGGCTCCCTAAAAGGAGCCACAACCGCAAGAAGAAGCATGGATCGTCATACGGTCCAGGAGGAGAGGCCGTCAACATGTCTGCACGCACACCAGAGGCTGAGCCGTTGCTAACGCCGGCTGAAGTCGCCACGATGTTCCGAGTTGACCCGAAAACCGTTACAAGGTGGGCAAAAGCCGGAAAGCTCACGTCCATCCGCACGCTCGGCGGCCACCGCCGGTACCGGGAAACCGAGGTCCGCGCTCTGTTGGCAGGTATCCCACAGCAGCGCTCGGAATAGGGCATGGCCGCGGACCGGCAGCGCAGCGCCCGGGAAACTGGTGCACGGCGCGTCAGGCAGCGGCACATGCCAAGCAGGTTGGGGGGGTCGACCCCGGTGGCCAGCTCGCCGCATCGGGGGGCATGCTCCGCGTGCGGCGCGGCGATGAGCAATCGGTCAGCAGAAGTTGCCGGGGTCGATCCAGCCTCCTAGTCACGGACTAGGAGTTCGCCTTGAGCACGTTCTTCCGTCAGGCGGGCCTGGGGATCATCGGTCCGCCCAGGCCGCAGGCGTGGCGGTCGTTCAAACCCACTGCCGTCCCTTCCCTTCGCTGGGACTTGCAGCGTGCCGCTGGGCCGCCAGTGATTCGTGGCTTCATTGGGCTGGCGCGTGCGGCGCACCGCGAAGATCACACCGGCTCGGCTCGGCCGCTACCGGTGAATCCAACCGCCAGGCGAACTGGTGCGGGCCTAGCGTGGAGCTGGGCGCTAGCCGCCGGAGAAGAGGATGGACGTGGCGCTGCGGGCCGTGGTTGTCGGCGGCGGGATCGGCGGGATCGCGGCGGCGGTTGCGCTGGCGCAGTCCGGGATCGACGTCCAGGTATATGAGCAGGCGCAGCGGCTAACCGAGGTCGGCGCGGGGGTGTCGCTGGCGCCGAACGGGCTGCGGGTGCTGGAGCGGCTCGGAGCTGGCGAACGGATCGGGCGGGTGGGCGCACGGTACTCCTCGTCTCAGCTCCGGCTCTCCGACGGCCGGGTCATGCCGCACGAGCCTTATCAGTTCGCCGTGCCAGGACAGAACGTCGGGATCCACCGGGCCGACTTGCTTGCAGTGCTGGCCGGGCGACTGCCGCCTAGCACGGTGCGGACCGGGTATCGGTGCACGGGTTTCAGCCAGGATGACAGCAGCGCCACGGTCGGCTTCGCCGACGGGAGCACCGCCACGGCCGATGTGGTGATCGGGGCGGACGGCATCCACTCCGTCCTGCAGGGGTTCGTGGTCGCTCCGGCCGAGCCGGTGTTCTCCGGGGTGGTGGCCTACCGGGGCCTGGTGCCGCGCCCGGCGGACTACCCGGCTGGCACGATCCGGATGTGGATGGGCGAGGGCAGGCACTTCCTGGTGTTCCCGGTGCGTGCCGGGCAGTTGCTGAACTACGTGGGGTTCGTCCAGTCGGATACCGCGGTCCGCGAATCATGGTCGGCGCCCGGCGACCCGGCGGCGCTGGCCGCGCACTTCGCGGGCTGGGACCCGATCATCGGGCAGGTCATCGCCGCGATCAGCGGGCCGGGCGGCAGCGGGTTCCAGTGGGGGATGTATGACCGGGTGCCGCTGCCCAGGTGGAGCATCGGGCGGCTGACGCTGCTGGGCGATGCGGCGCATCCGATGCTGCCGCACCTGGGCCAGGGCGTAAACCAGGCTCTGGAGGACGCGGTGGCGCTGGCCACGCTGCTGGGCGCCTGCGCGAGTCCGGCTGGCGTGCCGCGGGGGCTAGCCGCGTACGAGGGGCTTCGGCGGGACAGGACGGCGCGCGTCCAGCTGGGCTCAAGGCGACAAGGCGCGGGCTACGACAGCTCGGGCAGCCAGCTGATCGACCGCCGGTGGATCTACGAATACGACGCGTGGGCCGAAGCCGTCGCACTCACCTGAGCGAAGCCACCAGGCGTCGTAACTGTCAGTAGTTAACTAACGACTTTTCGTAATCGGCTTTGCGCGAGGCGCGTGACCGCAATACTGAGTGCACCACGCCAGTGTGAGGCCTGGCGCCGGCACGGCAGAGGCACGCCCGCGCGTCACCTCGACCAGGTGACAGCGCCGACAGGCGAGGGCGAAGTCCGTGCGGACCCCTGTCGGCCGGTGCGTGCGGCGCTCTGAGGGGAGGTACGCACACATGCGTGATCCGGATCTTGTCCAGCGTGCGAGGCGAGCCGCCGATGCACTTGAGCGAGCATGGGGACACTGGCGCACCATGCACGGCCTGGGTGCCGACCCGCTGCCGCCGGTGTCGAGTTACGTCGGCTACTCGCTTGAGGAGCCATGGGGGCAGCCGCGCGTCGTGTTTGGCATCGGCGCCGAGGAGGCAGAGAGGTTAGCGGGTCTTCTCGACGGCCATGACTGCATCGGGCCGGTCCACGCCGAGCTCGTCGGCCGACCCGATTGGCGTCGGTCGGGCGATGCAGCGCTGCCCCCTTCCGAGTCAGCCGGCCAGGGCCGGGGCGTGCGCGTACCGCTGCAGTCGTCTAGGCCCGCGTCGGACTCCGGCCTTGCCCAGTCCCATGTCCCGCCGCCGCCCGAGCGCGCGACGAAGGCGCTGGCACCATCGCCCGATAGAACGAATAGCCCAGCTAAACCGGACATTACGCGGAACCGGGTACGGCAGGAGCCGGCCGAGGCTTCGTCAGCTGCCCAGGTTTTCGCTGCGGCTCCTGTGGCTGACCTGGCGTCCGGGTCGGCTGAGGCGCCAGCTCAGGTCCGTGGAACGGATCGAAGTGGCGGCCGGCAGC
>JASHSO010000555.1 GCA_030038715.1 Streptosporangiaceae bacterium | reverse complement strand
GGCTCGTTGCAGCCTGCGGACTGCGCGCCGAAATGGACCAGCTCACTAAGGACCCCATGGCTGTGGAGGGACTGGTCGTCGACCAGGCTCCGTCGCCAGGTACCAGAGTGCGCAGCTCCAGCACGGTGACCGTGCAGGTATGGCATCCGTCCCGGCGGCAGGACGCTCGCACCTGAGCAGCGCAGCCGTTCCACCCTCGGCCGAGTCGCCGGCGCGGCCGGGCAGGCCGCTCAGCCGAGGAGCTTCTCCCAGACCGACACGTGCTGGCGGCTCTCGCTGGTAAAGGGCTCGCGCCGCCAGCCGCCCCAGCGCTCCCGCAGCCGCAGCCCGGCGAGCTGTGCCATCAGGTCGAGCTCAGCCGGCCACACGTAACGGAAGGGGAATGAGGAGAACTCGCCCTGCCCGCCGGAGACCACGACGTAGTTCGAACTCATCGCCTGGGTTGCCACGTCGTAGCGGTCGTATGCCCAGCGTCCCTCGCCAACCTCGAACGGCACCGCGTCCTGGCCCGGCGGTAGCCTGCGCAGGTCGGGCACCATGACCTCGATGACAAAACAGCCGCCAGGCTCCAAGTGGTAGGCGACGTTCCGGAAGCAAGCGACCTGGGCCTGCTGAGTCGTCAGGTTCATGATCGTGTTGAAGACGAGGTAGCCGAGGCGGAAGCTGCCGTCTGCTCTCGTCGTCGCGAAGTCGCCGATCGTGACGCCGATCTCGTCGCCGCCCGGCTTGGCGCGCAACCGGGCGACCATCGCCCGCGACAGGTCGATGCCATGGACCGGAACACCGCGCCGCGCGAGCGGCAGCGCGATGCGCCCGGTCCCGATCCCTAGCTCCAGGGCGCGGCCGCCACGGGCCAGTTCCGCCAGCAGGTCGACCGCCGGGTCGACCACCTCGGGGGCGAACATGGCCGCCGATGACGCGTCATAGCGCGCCGCGACCTGCTCGGGGAAGTAGCCGTCACTGTCGTCCACTCCGGGGACAGTACCCAGCTGGCGGCGCGGCACCAAGCCCTTTTGACCGCCTGAGACAGCACCACGTCTGCGGACCATGACGCTGTGATAAACAGGTCTGCATGGCGCCCGTTGTCGCTTCCGCCGAGCGCGTCGTGGACGCGCCAGCAGCGACCGTCTACGGCTACATCGCCGACATGCGAACACACCACCCGCACTTCCTGCCGCCAGCTTTCTCCGACTATCAGGTGGAGTCGGGCGGTGTCGGCGCAGACACGATCGTCCGGTTCAAGATCACGGCCGGCGGGCGTACCCGCGGGTACCGGACGGTGGTGGCGGAACCGGAGCCGGGCCGGACCATCACTGAAAGCGATACCCAGTCAAGCGCGGTCACGACGTTCACCGTGACGCCGCAGGGCCACAGATCGCTAGTGCGGATCTCCACGACCTGGAATGGCGCGGGCGGAGTGGGCGGCGTGTTCGAGCGCATTTTCGCCCCGCGCGTGATGCGTGGCATCTACGCCGACGAGCTCGAACGGCTGGACGCCTACGCACGCGGGCGCCGCGACGGCTAGCTAGCGCACGCGTCGCTCAGCGCGCGAGCCGTGTGCCGTGCGCGGTGTTGGCGTGCAGGGCCGCCTGAGTCTGCGCCACGGCGTTGCCGGAGACCCAGCGCAGCGCTGTCGGCATCAGGATGGTCGGGACCAGCAGCGGCAACAGCAGCAACTGCAGCCAGTCCCACAGGGTGTTTCCCTGGTAACCCGTCCAGCTCCAGCGCCAGGCGTAACCGCCGACGATGGTCAGCACCCACGCTGCGGCTAGCGTGGTGATGACCCATTTGTGACGAGGCCGCAGCGAGCGGGCCACCGCCGGCAGCACCTTGGCGCTGGCCACGGCGGCTGGCAGCGCCAGCAGGCTGAGCCAGCTCCACAGCGTGTTGCCGGGAAAGCCGGTCCAGTCCAGCGGAACCAGGTAGCCCACGGCGACGAACACGGCGAACGCTGCGCCAACCAGCACGTAGCCGCGGCGCCGCGCAGCGCTCAGGTAGTCGGAGTGCCGCAGCCAGAGCGGCATGGTGCCCACGACCACCGGCAGCAGGAGCAGTCGCAGCCAGTCCCATAGCTGCTCGTTCGCCTGGAATCCGGTCCACTGCCAGCCGTAGACGTAGCCGCCCCAGAGCACGACAAGCACCGCGCAAAGCAGTGCCGAGAGCCCGTACCTGCGGACTCGCTCACCCTTGAAGAACGCCAGCAGCATGCCGTCGGGGCGCGCCGCCTCCGCGGCGCGCTTGCGCACCGCCTCCGGTGCCGGAGACCAGCGCAGCCCCTTTTCGTCAAGCCGCATCTCCAGGCCCGCGCGCAGCACGGCACGGGCCGTGGCCGTCACGTCAGCCTCATCCCCGGTTGCGGCTGCGTCTACTTCAGCCAGGGCACGTAGGCCCCGCATCTCGTCAGGCTCCACGCTGAGGAGCAAGGCGGCCATCCGGGCAGCCCCTTCCCGCTGAGCCGTTGCCTGCGTCATGGCTCCAGGCTCGGAGCAGACTCGGGGGGATCCGCTGGGGGCTCGGGGGGAAACGCCAGCGTCGCGCCGAACCGCTGCGGGCCGGGCTGCCCGATTGTCGGTGGCACCCGGCAGGATGGTTGCATGGCTCGCACCGACGGCTCGGCGCTGGCTGACTTCAGCGAGGCGACGAGGTCCTGGTTCACCTCTGCGTTCGCGGAGCCCACGCCCGCCCAGGCGCAAGCGTGGCGGGCCATAGCGCGAGGCGAGCACACGCTGGTCATTGCGCCGACTGGCTCGGGCAAAACACTCGCGGCCTTCCTTTGGGCAATCGACAAGCTAGCCAGCGAGCCCACGCCGACCGATCCCAAGCGCCGCTGCCGGGTGCTGTACGTGTCCCCGCTGAAGGCCCTGGCCGTGGACGTCGAGCGCAACCTGAGCTCGCCGCTGACCGGCGTCTCCCATGCCGCGCGACGCCTAGGGCTGCCTGAGCCAGACATCCGGGTCGGGGTGCGCAGCGGCGACACGGCCGCCGACGAACGCCGCAAGCTGGCAGGCAAGCCGCCCGACATCTTGATCACTACGCCGGAGTCGCTGTTCCTCATGCTGACCTCGCAGGCCAGGGAGGGGCTGCGCGGGGTACAGACGGTGATCGTCGATGAGGTGCACGCGCTCGCTGGCGGTAAGCGAGGTGCCCACCTTGCGCTGTCGCTGGAACGGCTTGACGCGCTGCGGACCGCTGAGAGTCCCGGACCCGCCCAGCGCATCGGACTGTCGGCAACGGTCCGGCCCCCGCAGGAGGTTGCCGCGTTCCTCGGCGGGGCCCTGCCCGTGACCATCGTGGCGCCGCCCAGCGAGAAGCGGCTTGACCTCACGATCGTCGTCCCGGTCGAGGACATGGCAGACCTGCAGACCGCGGACAGCCCCCGAGCCGCCAAACCCACCCCGTCCCCAGGCGGACCTGCCGGGACGCCTCGGCCCAGGGACGGCCTCGTTCCCGCCGCAGGCGATCCCACAAGGCAGCACTCGATCTGGCCGCACGTCGAGGAACGGGTGCTTGATCTCATCCTGAGCCATCGTTCGACCATCGTTTTTGCCAACTCACGCAGGCTCGCCGAGCGGCTGTGCGCGCGGCTCAACGACCTGGCCGCGGTCCGGGCGGCCGAGGCTGAGGGCGGCCAAGCGGGCAGCGGCGGCCCGTTCGGCGACAACTACACAACTCCGCCGGCGCAGCTCATGGGCCAGGCCGGCGGGGCTCTCGGCGGAGCACCCGTGGTGGCCAGGGCCCACCACGGCTCGGTGTCCAGGCAAGAGCGCAACCAGATCGAAGACGCGCTCAAGGCTGGCACGCTGCCGGCCGTGGTAGCCACCTCCAGCCTGGAGCTCGGCATCGATATGGGCGCGGTTGACCTTGTCATCCAAGTCGAGTCACCGCCCTCGGTGGCCAGCGGCCTGCAGCGGACCGGGCGGGCCGGGCACCATGTTGGCGACACCTCTCGTGGCATCTTCTTCCCTAAATACCAGGGCGATCTGGTCCAGTCCGCCGTGGTCACCCTGCGGATGCGGCTGGGTTTGATCGAGGAGCTGAGGATGCCGCGCAACCCGCTCGACGTCCTCGCGCAGCAGATCGTCGCGATGACCGCGATGGACGACTGGAACATCGGCGAACTAGAAAGCACACTGCGGCGCGCGGCGCCATTCGCCGGGCTGACGAGGCCGGTTCTAGACGCCGTTCTGGACATGCTGTCGGGCAGGTACCCGAGCGAGGACTTCGCCGGCCTGCGGCCACGGATCGTCTGGGACCGGGTTACCGGAAGACTGCGCGGCAGGCCGGGCAGCCAACGGCTGGCCGTCAGCAACGGCGGGACGATCCCCGACCGCGGCCTGTTCGGCGTATTCCTAGCCGGAGGGCAAGACGGACGATCGGCCCGGCACTCCCGCCGGGTGGGCGAACTCGACGAGGAGATGGTCTACGAGTCACGGGTGGGTGACGTGTTCGTGTTGGGGGCCACGTCGTGGCGGATCGAGGACATCACGGCCGATCAGGTGCTGGTATCGCCCGCCGCCGGCCAGCCGGGGAGGCTGCCGTTCTGGAAGGGCGATGCGCCCGGAAGGCCGGCCGAGCTTGGCGTGGCCATCGGTGCCTTCACCCGCGAGCTCGGATCGCTAGCCGACGATCAGGCCGTGGCCCGGCTGCGCACCGAGGGTCTGGACGCGCTCGCAGCGGCCAACCTCATCGCCTACCTGAACGAGCAGCGCGACGCCACCGGCTACCTGCCCGATGACCGGACGCTGGTGCTCGAGCGGTTCCGCGACGAGCTCGGCGACTGGCGGCTTGTGCTGCACAGCCCGTACGGCTCTCCCCTGCACGCGCCGTGGGCGCTGGCCATAGCGGCCCGGCTGCGCGATCGCTACGGCGGCATGGACGTGCAGGCGCTGCATACCGATGACGGCATTGTGATCCGGGTTCCCGATGCCGACGACCCGCCGCCAGCGGGCATCGCCATGCTCGATCCCGACGAGGTCGAGCAGCTAGTGACTGCCGAGCTTGGGTCATCCGCGCTGTTCGCCAGCAGGTTCCGCGAGTGCGCGGCGCGCGCGCTGCTGCTGCCCCGGCGGCAGCCCGGGCAGCGCACGCCGCTCTGGCAGCAGCGCCAGCGTGCCGCGCAGCTGTTGGCCGTGGCCAGCCAGTACGGCGGTTTCCCCGTGGTCCTGGAGACCATGCGAGAGTGCCTGCAGGACGTGTTCGACGTGCCGGGCCTGGTCACGCTCATGCGTGACGTCGCAGCGCGCCGCATCGCCCTGGTGGAGGTCGACACGTCAGCGGCCTCCCCGTTCGCTCGGTCGCTGCTGTTCCGCTACGTCGGCGCCTTCATGTACGAAGGCGACGCGCCGCTGGCGGAGCGGCGGGCGCAGGCGCTCGCCCTCGACTCGGCGCTGCTCGCCGAGCTGCTGGGCCAGGCCGAGCTGCGTGAGCTGCTCGACCCGTTGGTCGTCGACGAGGCCGAGCGGGAACTGCAGCGGCTGGCCCCCGGCCGGGGCTGCAGGAACGCCGAGGCCGTCGCCGACATGCTGCGCATGCTGGGCCCGCTCACCACGGCCGAAGTGACACGCCGGAGCGCCGACCCGGTGCGGGCCACGTCCTGGCTGGCTGGGCTGGCCGCCCAGCGGCGGGTCCTTGACCTGCGGATAGCCGGCGAGCAGCGGTGGGCTGCGATTGAGGACGCTGGCAGGCTGCGGGACGCGCTCGGTGTCGCCCTGCCGCCGGGCGTGCCCGATGCGTTCGTGCAGCCGACCGCGGACCCGCTGCGCGACCTGGTGCTGCGCTACTCCCGCACGCATGGCCCGTTCGCCGCGGCCGCCGTGGCCGCGCGCTACGGGCTGGGAGTCGCCGTGGTCACCGGCGCGCTGCATAGGCTGGCCGGCGAGGGCGCGCTGGCCGAAGGGGATTTCCACCCCGCCGAGGGACCGGGGTGGTGCGAGGCCGGCGTCCTGCGCATGCTGCGCCGCAGGTGCCTCGCGAAGCTGCGCAAGGAGGTCGAGCCGGCGCCGCCGCGCGCCTTCGCCGCGTTCCTGCCTGCCTGGCAGCGCGCCCAAGGCGGCCAGCCGGGCCGCCCCGCCGGGCGCTCGCGAACAGCCAGCGTCGATGCCGTCTACGACGCGGTTGAGCAGCTGGCTGGCGCGGCCATTCCCGCATCGGCACTGGAGACGCTGGTGCTGCCCGGCCGGGTTCCGGGCTATTCCGCTGCGCTGCTCGACGAGTTGACTGCGGCTGGAGAGGTGGTCTGGTCTGGTGCGGGTGCACTGCCCAGTGGGGACGGCTGGGTCGTCCTGGCGCCGACCGTATCCGCTCCGCTGCTGCTGCCCGAGCCGATGGAGATCACGATGACGCCGGTGCACGAGGCGGTGCTGAAGGCGCTCGGCAGCGGCGCGCTGTTCTTCCGAGCGGTCGCGGAACGGGTCGCGGCCGACCGGGCTGAGCAGACCGGGCATGGGCTAGCGGCAACTGACCGTGAGGTGGCCAGCGCGCTGTGGGACCTGGTCTGGGCAGGACGCCTGACCAATGACACAC
>JASHSO010000554.1 GCA_030038715.1 Streptosporangiaceae bacterium | reverse complement strand
AGCCCTCGATGCTCACGTCGGGCTTGCGCGGCAGTCCCTGCTGCTCGATCTTGCCTGCCAGCACGTTCTCGGCCACCTGCCGGGCAGCGAAGTCCGCGCCCACCAGCACCGCGACGATCACCACGACGGCGACGACGAGATTACGCAGCCGCCGTGGGCCGCGTCTTCTCGGCTGCACGCGCCGGGAGGTCTGGAGGCTCACCACGGGTGCCTCATTTGCCCGATGTTATGCGACGGCGGCGATCTGCTGTGCCGTGCTACATCCGGCCGGCTTCCACGATCCGCCGCAGGAACCGCCGGGTCCTGTCGTCCTTCGGGTCGCTGAACAGCTCGGCTGGCGGCGCCTCCTCGATGATCAAGCCATCCTCCAGGAAGCAGACGCGGCCCGCGATGTCCTTGGCAAACCCCATCTCGTGCGTCGCGATCAGCATGGTCATCCCGCCTGCTGCCAGTTCCCTGATCACATCGAGCACCTCGGCCACGAGCTCTGGGTCAAGCGCACTGGTCACCTCGTCGAGCAGCAGGATCTGCGGCTGCATCGCCATGGCTCGCACGATCGCGACGCGCTGCTGCTGGCCACCAGACAGCCGGTCCGGGTACTCGGCCTGCTTGTCCGCCAGGCCGAACCTGGTCAGCAGTTCCCTGGCAGCCTCTTGCGCCTGGGCTTTCGGCACGCCTAGTGCCTTCTCCGGCGCGAGAGTGACGTTCCTGAGCACTGTCATATGCGGGAACAGGTTGTAGGACTGGAAGACGATGCCCACGTTCCTGCGCACCGCGTTCTGGTCGGTACCGGGCGCTGTGACGTCCTGCCCGAGCAGGACTATCCGGCCCGCACTGATCGGCTCCAGCAGGTTGATGCACCGCAGCAGGGTGGACTTGCCCGAGCCTGACGCGCCTATGAGGCATACGACCTGGTGCGCCGCAACCGCCATGCTGATGCCACGCAGCACCGGACTGGCACCAAAGGACTTGTGCAGCTCCTCGATCTTGATCGCTTCGGTCCCGGCGAGCTCATGCGCGGCGGCTGGCTGCGGCATGCTCACCGGACCGCTCCGGCGAGCCGCCGGCGCCGATCGGCCGCGATGAGCCGGTCAGTGAACCGCGCCAGCGGGATGGTCAGGATCAGGAACAAGATCGCCGCGACCGTAAAGCTCGAGAAATTGAAGACCGTGCTGCTGTAGATCTGGGCCGCTCCGTTAGCCTCGATCGCGCCGAGCACGCTGACCAGCGCGGTGTCCTTCTGCAGGCTGATGAAGTCGTTGAGCAGCGGCGGCACGATGTTGCGAATCGCCTGCGGGAGAATCACATAGCGCAGCGCAGTTGCATGCGACAGGCCGAGCGACCTGGCAGCGGCAACCTGGCTCTGGTGCACCGAATTCAGGCCGGCCCGGTAGACCTCGGAGACGTAAGCAGAGTAGGAGAGCACCAGCGCAGCCACGCCGTAGACGGCCGACGACTGCGACGAAACGAAAGGCAGCCGGAGCGCGGGAACCCCAAGGCCGATGGCGAACACCACGAGCAGCAGCGGCACGCCCCGGAAGAAGTCCACGTACAGCATGGCCAGCACGCGGAACGGGAACGTGACCGGGCTGGTCGACTGCCGGGTGAGCGCGATGACCAAGGCGAGCACCAGGATCAGCACCTCGCCGACCAGGAACATCCTGATGTTCAGCCAGATCGCGGCCCCGACGGAGTAGTAGCCCTTCTTCGGGTCGCCGATGAGGGACTGCCACATGTCCTGCGGATCGAAGAAAGTATGCCGCACCGCTTCGCTGCCCGGCGCCAGCCAGAAGATGGCGGCGAGGCCGGCAAGCACCACGATCGTGCTTGCCGTTGAGACGACCGCCGCGCGCCGACCCCCGCCGGACAGCAGCCGCGGACCCCGGCCTGTGGTGCCGAAGGACCCGGCGATCTGCGCGCCAGCCGTCGGGCCCATGGCCGACGGCGTGCCAAGCGGATCAGTGCTCAGGCCGCCGCCCATGCCGCTACCTGTCATGCCGCCACCCAGCTCACGCCAGCGCGGCTACGGCTTGATCGTCGGCACGTCGAGGTAGATCTGCAGGTACTGCTTCTGCAGCGCCGCGAGGGTGCCGTTTGCCTTGAGCGTTGCTATCGCCTTGTTGACGCACCGGACCAGCGGGTTGCCCTTGGAGAACAGCAGTCCGTAGTGCTCGCCAGTGGACGGGAACTGCGCCACCATCTCCGAGCCGGGAATCTCGTCCGCGGCGATGTACTGGGCGGTCGGCGTGTCGGTAACGAACGCCTCGATCTGGTGGTCCTGCAGCGCCGCCTTCACCACGTTGAGGGTCTGGTACACCCGCGGCGTCGCGGTTGGTTGGATCTCGGTGTTGATGAACTGAAGGCTCGTGGTCCCGACCTGGTCGCCGTAGACGTAGGTCTTCAGCTCGGCGGGGGTGTGCTTCGTCGCGATCGGCGAGTTCTTCAACGCCACGAGCGCCTGCGTGACGTCGTAATAGCTGCTGGAGAACGTGACAGCGGTAGCCCGCTGCGCAGTGTAGGAGATCTCGTTGATGTCGAAGTCGAACTTCTTCGGCCCCGGCGCGTAGGAGTCGTTGAACGGCTCGTATGCCCAGCGCACCTGGCTCGTTTTGAAGCCAAGCTGCTTGGCGACGTCATAGGCGACGGCGCTCTCGTATCCCTTGCCATCCGCCGGATTGTTGTTCTCGAACCATGGCGGGTAAGCCGGCTTGTCGGTCGCGACAGTCAGCACACCCCGCTGATACAACTCGCTCTGAATGGACTTGTAGCTGCAGCTCGCCGAGCCCGCCGCGCTGCCCGTGGCAGCAGTCGTGCTGCTGCCGCACGCTGCCAGCCCGGCTGCGGCGACGGCGGATATCGCAGTCACGGCGACTCGTCGCATCATTGCCCGCTCCCGTCACCTGTATTTCCTTGACCGCGCTAGCTTATACGTCCGCGAACGTGGCGCTGCCCGCCCGGCCAGCGAGGTGGCCGGGCGGGCAGCGCTGGTGCCGACGCCGCTAGATGTAGTACGGCGCCTTGCCCCGGATGTAGACCGGCGTGGGATGCTTCCCGCCGATGCTCACGTGCTTGTAGAACCAGGTGGCGGCGTCCATCCAGATCCTGACGCAGCCGTGCGATGCTGGATACCACGGCACCGGGATGTCGCCGTGGATCGCGTAGCCGGGCAGGAACCATATCGGGTTGTACATGGTGCCGAGCGGCACGGTGATCCAGCCTGCCGAGAAGCCGTAGGCGGTGTAATTCCCGTCCGGAGTGATCGCCGGCCCGCAGGTTGCGCCGGAGTCACCGGGGCAGGGGTAGTAATAGCCGCCGCCGCTGGAAACGTGCAGGATGATGTTCGGCTCGTCGTCCTTGTACAGGACCAGCACCTCGATGTTCTGGTTGACTTCGATCCGGTTCGGCGGGCCGTTGGGCACGAGCTGGTGCGGCGGCTTGGGGTGAATGAGATCGTGCAAGAACGCCGACGAGATGGGTTCTGCGGCCGTGGCCGCGTTCATAGGCAGTCCCTGGACTTCGCGGAACGCCCAGGCGGCCTCCTGCGTATCCGGCCCGAATTCGCCGTCGAGCGGCCCCGGGTAATAGTGCAGCTGGGCGAGCCTGCGTTGCACGCTAAGGACCGCCGCGCCTTTTTCCCCGTAATAAATCGGCTTGCTCGGCGGCACGTATGCCGCCGACCTGGCCGCCACGGCGCCGCTGCTGGTCGAGGTGGACCGAGCGGCACTCGCCGTCCCGCTCTGGCTGAACGCCATGGCGCCCACCGTGGCAAGCGCGCCAGCACAGAAGACCCACCGCCGAACTGACTGCCTCATTCTCACTCCTACTTGGCTCCCCTGACATTTACCGAACACGGTGAACCGACGGCCGCGAAATACGGTGAAACAGGGCGCGGCCGCGCGAAATCGCTGGTCTGATTTGATGACGTTTTAGACTAACGTCAGGTTGGCGGCAACGGCGTTGCGCTTTGGTCTCGGAATCGCAGGAGCCGAGCATCGAGCGGCCGGAGTGTGCGGCGCCGTCCTGTCGGGTATCTCCCTGGTCGACCGCGTGACATAGCGGAGCGCGGAAACGGGGCAATGGTGTATCTTGTCAGTGCAGCCCCGACGGATCTGGCTGCGGCACCGGGGTTCGCTGGTCAGGCCGACGCCGGGGTCGGCGTGCAGCTGGACTGCCTCGCCGCAGAGCTCGGCCTGCGGGTCGCATGGGGAACGAAGAACGCCACGCTGATCAGGCCCGACGGCATCAAGGTCCAGACATGGCGGGAGGATTATCCCTACGACCGACTGATGGGACGCAGGCAGTACGAGCAAGCCAAGCTCGGCCTTCAGATCGAGCTGCTCAAGCTGCAGCGGTCGGTAAAGGCCGAGGGCAGGCGGCTGGCCATCGTATTCGAGGGCCGGGACGCTGCCGGAAAGGGCGGCACGATCAGGAGGTTCACCGAGAACCTCAATCCGCGGGGCACCCGGATCGTCGCCCTGGACAAGCCGACGGGGCCGACGCAGACGCGGCACTACCTGCGCCGCTACCTCGGTCACCTCCCGGTGCCCGGCGAGATCGTGCTGTTGGACAGATCCTGGTACAACCGGGCAGGCGTCGAGCGGGTCATGGGATTCTGCCGACCCGAAGAGTCCGCAGAGTTCCTGCGTGCTGCACCGGAGTTCGAGCGGATGCTCGCCCAAGAAGGCATCACCCTGATCAAGCTGTGGTTCTCCATTACCCGAGCCGAGCAGCTACGTAGGTTCGCGAACAGGCAGCTTGATCCGGTCAAGCAGTGGAAGCTGAGCCCGATCGACCTGGCCGCGCTCGGCAAGTGGGATGAGTACACCAGCGCGAAAGAGGAGATGTTCTGCCGCACCGACCTGCCGGACTCGCCCTGGGCGGTCGTGAAGAGCAATGACAAGAGACGTGCCCGGCTCGAAGCCATGCGCTATGTCCTTTATTCGCAGCAGTACACGGGCAAGAACCGCCGCCTCGTCGGCAAGCCGGACCCGCTGATCGTGGCACCCGCCCGGCGGCGCACAGCCCGGCTTCAGGCTGACCAGCCTGCCTGAATCCGCGCGTGCGGGCGGTCCATGATGACCTGGCCGGCCAGCTCGGGGACCGGGCTCCCAGCCGGCCAGACGCTCAACTGCAGGTCGCTGGTGCCCGGACGGCCAATGGCCTGCCATGTTCCGGCGCGGGCCGCAAGGCGATCGGCGAGTGCCGCGCCGCCGGGACC
>JASHSO010000553.1 GCA_030038715.1 Streptosporangiaceae bacterium | reverse complement strand
TTTCGGGTTTGCCGTGATGGGAGTCATGGCGGCGAGTCTGGAGGAATGCGCGAACCTATGGGCATCCGCGAGGTTTCCAGCAGGTGAAGTGCTCGTCACGAATTGGCAATAACGATCGTCAATTATCACGTGTCACGGCCGTTAGACCTGTCAGGTAGCACGGCTAGCCTTGGGGTTGGAACGGGATGCATGCTGGGTTGCAGGAGCGCAAGGTGTAGCAGTGAATGGTGGGAACGATGGGTGTGCGAGGGCGCCGGGCTGGCGGGAACGACCGGTCGGGCGAGAGAGCCGGGCTGGCGGGAACGAGAGGTGGGCCGAGGGCAAGGCGGCGGTGACAGGTCGGTCAACTCACCCCGATCTGTACGGCGGCGCCGAGGCTGCGCGCGCGGCGCTTGCCGGGTGCGCTGGTGCCCTAACCTGGGGGCAGCCGTACGACGCCAAGGGACACAGCTCATGCCGATTGCCGAGATCACTCGCCACGAGACCGCAGACCGAGCCGAGTTGCTGCACGTAGAGTCCTACGACGTCCAACTGGACCTCACAAGGGGAGACAAGGTCTTTCGATCGACCTCGGTGATCTGCTTCGACTGCGCGGAGCCTGGCGCCGCGAGCTACGTCGACCTTGTTGCCGAGGCCGTGCACGAGATTGTGCTCAACGACGCGCCGATCGACCCGCTGGTCGCCTGGACGGACGGACGGATCGCGCTGGCGGGTCTGGCCAGCCGTAACGAGCTGCGAGTGGTGGCCGACTGCTGCTACACCAGCGATTCCAAGGGCATGCACAGAGCCGTTGACTCAGCCGACGGGAAGGTCTACTGCTACTCCAACTTCGAGCCCGCGGACGCACGCCAGCTTTACGCGAACTTCGAGCAGCCCGATCTGAAGGCCACCTTCACGTTCCATGTCACAGCGCCCGCCCACTGGACCGTGCTGTCCAACCAGCGCGCGCCCGAGCCCGAAGATCGTGGAGACGGCAACTCGGTTTGGCACTTCCCGGCCACACCGCGATTGTCGACCTACCTGACTGCTGTCGTGGCTGGTGACTACCACGTTGCCAGGTGCAGGTACACGACCCCATCCGGGCAGGAAATCCCGCTCGGCCTGGCCTGCCGGCAGTCGCTGGCGTCCTACCTCGAGGAGGACGACCTCTTTACCATCACAAAGCAAGGGTTCGACTACTTCACCGCGCTGTTCCAGACCCGCTATCCCTTTGACAAGTACGATCAGGTCTTCGTGCCCGAGTTCAGTGTGGGCGCGATGGAGAACGTCGGCTGCGTGACGATTTCCGAGCGGCTGCTGTTCCGCTCGAAGGTCACCGACCTGATGCGCGAGCTGCGCGCATCGGTGATCCTGCACGAGATGGCCCACATGTGGTTCGGCGACCTGGTCACCATGAAGTGGTGGGATGACCTGTGGCTGAACGAGTCCTTCGCCGACTACAGCGCCGCGCTGGCCAGCGCGGAGGGTACCCGGTTCACCGGCGCATGGACCACGTTCTCCGGCTCCCGCAAGACGTGGGGCTACATGCAAGACCAGCTGCCCTCCACCCACCCGATCGCGGCCGACGTGGCAACGCTGAGCGAGGCGATCGCCAACTTTGACGGCATCAGCTACGCCAAGGGCGCTTCCGTGCTCAAGCAACTCGTTGCCCACGTCGGCAGGGACGGCTTCTTCGGTGGCATCCGGGCCTACTTCGCCCAGCACGGCTGGGCCAACGCCACGC
Organism: Streptosporangiaceae bacterium; assembly: GCA_030038715.1. Lineage (GTDB taxonomy): Bacteria > Actinomycetota > Actinomycetes > Streptosporangiales > Streptosporangiaceae > JAJYUU01. The sequence goes on along the minus strand of JASHSO010000553.1, from coordinate 5,199 downwards.
TGGCCGACCTCCTGCGTGCCCTCGAGGCAAGCTCGGGCCACGACCTCGGCGAGTGGGCCAAGGCCTGGCTGCAGACTGCCGGCCCGAACACGCTGCGCAGCGAGTTCGAGACCGCCCCGGACGGGACGTTCGCCAGCTTCGCCGTGCTCCAGGAGGCATCCGCCGAGCACCCCACGCTGCGACCGCATCACGTCGCGATAGGCCTGTACAACCGCATCGGCAGCCAGCTGGTGCGAACGCACCGGGTGGAGGTCGACGTGACCGGGCCACGCACACGGGTGCCCGAGTTGGTCGGCCAGGCCCGGCCCGATCTGATCCTGCTGAATGACGATGACCTTGGCTACGCGATCGTCAGGTTCGATGACCGGTCGCTCGCAACGCTGGTATCGGCCATGGGGGACTTCGCCGACTCCCTGGCACGCACGGTGTGCTGGAGCGCGGTACTGGACATGGCGCAGCGAGCCGAGCTCTCCCTGCCAGCCTTCATCGAGATGCTAGTCCGCGGCATGGGCAAGGAGCCCTCCGTCTCGGTGCTGCAGATCCTGCACATGACGGCGTCCCGGTTGATGGCGGTGGCGGCCGATCCGCGCTGGCTGCCCGTCGGGAAGCGGCAGCTCGGCACGGCCGCGATGAACCTGCTCCAGGCTGCCGAGCCCGGCAGCGACCACCAGCTCGCCTGGATGCAGCTGCTCGGCTGGACTGCCGTGAGCGCCGAGCAACTCGACTTCCTCCAGGGCTTGCTGGACGGGAGCGTGGAAGTTCCTGGTCTGGCGGTCGATACGGAGCTGCGCTGGGCCCTGTTGCGTCGGCTGGCCGTCGTGGGGCGGGCCGGCGACGCACAGATCGACGCCGAGCTGGACCGGGACTCCACCGATGCGGGCAGGCGACACGCGGCCGCCTGCCGCGCCGCGATTCCGGACGCCGAGCACAAGGCCGAGGCGTGGCGTCTGCTGACCGAGTCGACCGAGCTCGGTCACGAGACCGTGGCATCGGTCGCGGGCAGCTTCGGCCAGCCCGAGCACGCGAACTTGCTGGCCCCGTACGCCGACAGGTACTTCGACGTGTTGCCCGACATCTGGGCGAGACGTGGCGATCACATCAAGCGGGTGCTCGGGGAGGGACTCTTCCCCTTCACGGCGGCCTCGCCGGAGTTGCTCCATCGCGTCGACGAGTTCTTGGCCGAGCCGGAGCGTGACTCCTCACTGACCCGCCTGCTCGTCGAATGCCGCGACATCGTCGATCGCGCGCTGCGCTCGCGTGCGCTGCCCGCCTGAATTTTCTGCGACGGTCCGGCAGGCGGTTCGCCGCAGGCGCCACGCCGGCTGGAAACCCCGATATCGCAGCGGCCACGGTCAGCTTTGCAGCATGATGTAGTGACCCCAGATCGGGAAGAGACGCCGCACCAGTCTCAGGAGTAACAAATTTCATGAGTACGGGATGGCCGCAGAACCAGCAGGACCTGCGGTGGCCCCAAGCCAGGGATGAGGACTCCTCCGACCGTGGCCAGTCCGCCCGCAACCGGAGACTCGGCGATGCGACGTTTGGCACGGAGCATCCCAGCGCTCCCCTCCCGGTAGCCGGTCCGGGGCAGCGCGGCCGGTTCGGCCGGCGCCGGGAAAGCAAGGCGGGCGACGACGAACTCGGATTCGGGGACGAAGACTACGACTGGATCCGCTACCTCGGCGAGGCCGGCCCGGCGAGCGAGCCCACGCGGTCGCAGCTTGCTTCCGGCCGCAGCGACGTACTCCCGGGTCGACAGCCAATCGCGAGCCCTGGGCCCGCGGATCCTGCGACTGCACGGCAGCAGATCCGGGACTTCGCCCGGCGTGATGCCCTGCCGCGACGGCCGGCCGAGTCACTGCTGCACGATCCTCGTCAGCCTGATCTGCGGGGGGCCGAAGCCCGGCGAGCCGACACTGCGGGGCCTCAGCGCCGGGCGACGGTGCGGCCAGCGGAACCGCAGCCCGAACCGCAGCAGGCCGAGGCCTGGAGAACTGCTCCCGGCCTAACTGACGCGTGGAAGACCGCCCCGGCACCGGGTGCTCCGCCGCGAACTGGTCCTCGCCCCCACCACCCGGGACATCTGCAACGTCGCGACCTAGCCGACCAGCCTCAGTCGCAGCCTTCCCCACGGGCTGAGCGGCTTCCAGCGCGAAACCCTGCTGCCTCCGTCGGCAGCGCCTACGACCGGGCGGCTCGACTGCCCTCAGGCAGCGGCGCGCTGCAGACTGGCCGCCAGGCTGGCCCCGACCCTGCCGGGCAGCCACTTCAGCGTCGGCGCGGGCCCGGCGCCCCAGCCGCTGGCGCTCGCCTGGAGGCGGCTCCCGTCCCAGCTGGGCTGGAGCAGCGTGCAACCGCGAGCCCGGCGCCGCGGGGGACGGCGGTAGAGCAGGCACCCGGGCGGCGGGTGCGGCACGCGGGCAAGCGGCGGCCTAGCCGTTTCAGGCGCACCAAGCCCGCGGTGCCCGTGTCGGCCGACCGGCAGGTCCAGGCGAGCGGAGCGTCAGTGGCGCTAGCCCCGCCGAGCGGAGCGTCAGTGGCGCTAGCCCCAGCCCGGGATCGTGGCCCGGCGGTCAGCCAGCCACGGCCGGTACCCTCGGCTCGTAAGAAGACGTTGCGCCGCGGCCTAACGCGGCGAACTGTCGGAGTGCTCGCCGCCGTTGCCGTCCTGGCAGCAGGCGGGGCGTTCGCCCTGCACGTGTTCTTTGCTCGTGACGGGTCGGCGCATGTCGTCGCTACGCCACAGCGGCTGCTGGGCTACGTACAAGCGCCGACGCTGGCCAAGGGCATGGGGGCGGCTGCGCTGCGCAGTGAAATCCTCGCTAAGGGCGAGGGCGAGGCAAGTCACGTCGTTGACGCAGTCTACGACGATGCGAACTCGAAGGCCGGTCCGCTGATCATCCTGTTCATAGGCGGCAATCTCGCGGACTCTGCGAGTTCGTTCATCGCGAGCTTCACAGGCTCGCTTCCCGGTGCGTTCGTTACGAGCGCTGGCGCGATGGGTGGCCAAGCCGCGTGCGTGCCGAGCTTTTCCGGCCATCCGGCCGAGTGCGCGTGGGCGGACAACGATACTTTCGGGCTGATTGCCTCACCCAACCTGAACGCATCATCGCTGGCCAAGCAGTTGAGAGAGATCAGGCCACTGGTCGAGCACAAGGTCAAGTAACCTCGCCGCGCGGCGCAGCTTGCGTGCCAGGGGTGCCGGGTGGGCTCCAGGCGCCAAGTCAAGTCCGGACGGCGCAGACCCTAGGCCTGCGGGCCTTGAGCGTTCTCACCCCGCCGGGTGCTTGGCTTACGGAGCGACAGCCGGGCAATGGCGATCACGATGGCCCCAACCAGGACAGCCAGCCCGATGAGCTGGCCTCCTATCAGCCGAGCATCGACCGGGACCGTTGCCGAGGCCACGGCGACGTGTCGCGAGTGCGACCTGGGGTGCGGCAGGCCGAGAGAACCTGAGGGCGGACTCGACGTAGCACCGATACTAGGTGTGGGGCTGATCGGGACAGTCGGGAACAGACCGGCGGGGTTGCTCGACGACGTCCCGGTGCTTGGAATCGACGGCAGGGTCGTCGGCGGCGGCAAGGTGATCGCGGGAGTGCTCGGACTGGTCTGTGGCCTGACCGTGACCACGTCGGTTGCCGACGCCTGGAAGGAGTCGGCTCCCGTCGCCGTCGCCTTCGCGAACAGCTGAACGTGCTGGCCGCGCGCGGCCTTGGCTTGCACGCTCACCGCCACCTCAAGCTCGTCAGCCTGACCGCTTGGCACGTTACCTAGACGGCAGTTCTTGCCGTCGGGCACGGGGCAGACCGTGAAGCTGGGAGCGCCGACATGCCCAACGGATCCGGTGTGCGTCGCGACGAGCACGTTGAAGCTTTCGGCCTTGGAACTCCAGACCCACACCGCGAATGTCGCGCGATGCCCAGCCTCTACTCGGGACGAGCTGGATGTCGACTGCACCCGCACGCAGAGTTGGGGCGTCGCCTTCGGCGCGGGTGACTTGCTGGGCGTGGCCGTTGCAGTCGAGCTCGGCGAGGGGCTCGGGGTTGTCGAGGACGGGGGGCTGGTGGACGTCGGCGGGCTGGTGGAGAACGGCGGCCCGGTGGACGTCGGCGGGCTGGTGGAGAACGGCGGGCTGGTGGACGTCGGCGGGCTGGTGGAGAACGGCGGGCTGGTGGACGAGGGCGGGCTGGTGGAGAACGGCGGCCCGGTGGACGTCGGCGGGCTGGTCGAGAACGGCGGACTGGTGGACGTCGGCAGGCCGGTGGACGTCGGCGGGCTGGTTGAGGGTCGGTGACCGGCTGCGGTGCCCGGCCTGGCTGACCTCGGAGCCTCGGCGCGGTTCCTCGCTGCGCCCTTCACTCCCACGTCGAGTACGGAGTTCTTCGGCAGCGTCGAGCAAGCTGGCTGCGCCGTCGTTATCCCGTCCTTGGCCACCGTGACCGTCTGGCTGAACGCGGCGAGCGTCAGAATCAGCAAGCAGGTCAGAATGCCTACCGCGGCCGACACGGCTAGCCGAGGTCGCATCTCAACGCCCTCGGCTGGCGCTTGTAACCGTCGCGGCGCGCTCGGCGTTCACAAGCCCAACCCTACGCACGCTCAGGCTGGCCACTCATGCCGCCTGTTCGGTCGGGCGCGCCGCTAGTGCCAGCTGTACGGGATGAACGGTTTGGTCATGCCGGCCCGCCGGTCGGCCCTCAGGAGCGATCCAGCCACTGGTAGCGCTGCGAGCCGCGGCCCAGTATCCGGTCGATGGCCGAAGCAACGCTGCCATCCTCGGCTATCAGCCGGCGAACCACCAAGATCATGGCGGGAATAGCCCAGAAATCACCGCAGATCCATAGAATTCCGGCGCCGATCTGTTGGTCAGCGAACGCCGGCAGCGTCACGCCGGGAACGTGCTCGTAGGCGGTGTACCAGGAACTGCTGGTGAGGATCCCCATGGCCATGGCCAGGACCCACATGATCACGTTAGTCACCAGAAGGGCCGCTGCCTGCGAGAAAGGCGGCATTTTCATGGGGAACGGGGGCGAGCCAATGAACTGCAGCCAGAACAGCACTCCGGCGACCAGGAATGTGCAGTACATCAAGCCGTGCGCGAACTGGTTGCGCTCTGCTAGGTCCAGCATCGCTGGCACGTGCCATCCGACCATCACGGCATTGAAGATGGCCACGCTGACCCAGGGTCGCAGAGCCGCGCGT
>JASHSO010000552.1 GCA_030038715.1 Streptosporangiaceae bacterium | reverse complement strand
TGCACCACGCCTTCGAGGATTGTCAGTAGTCGCTGTTATGTTCGAACAGTGCGACAAGGTGCGAGAGGCGAGCGTGGCTGGACCGACGAGCAACTCACAGCCGCAGTGCGGGACGCCCGGTCCTGGCGCGGAGTCCTGCGGAATCTGGGACTCCACGAGGGCGGCCCTAATCACGTCGTTAAGCGCGAAGCCGCTCGGCTCGGCCTGGACACCGGCCATTTCGGCTCTCCGCTACGGTGCAGCGACGAGGAGCTGGCCAAGGCGTTAGCCGAGGCGACCTCTTGGACCCAAGCACTGTCGGCGCTTGGCCTGCGAAAAGAGTCCCGGCGCTGCCGAGAACTGGTGTCCGCCAGAGCTGATCAGCTTGGCCTGAACACCGGGCATCTAGCCTCCGCTCGCCGCATGCGGCGTGCCCCAGCAGCCGCCGAGCGCGGGTTCTTGCCCGATCTCCTGCACCTGCGGGAGGCGGCCCAGTCGCTAGCCGTCGCCTGGTTTCTGCTGCGCGGGTTCTGGCCTGCGGTTCCGGCCGATACGCGGCCGTACGACCTCCTGCTGGACACAGCAGCGGGCGTCAAGCGAGTTCAGGTGAAGACCACGACGTTCAGAGAGAGCTCAGGCTCATGGTCCGTTAGTGTCGCCCGGCACGCTGGGGGCGGCCGCAAACACAATCAGCGGTTGGCCTACAGCGAGAAAGACGTTGACCTTTTCGCGATCTTCGACGGCGATCTCTCCCTGTACCTCATTCCGCAGGCAGCCATCGCCGGTCGACTTGGCGCGAGTCTCCGTCGATATACCGAGTTCGTAGTCGGCAGCGCTGCGAGCATGGCGCTGCCTGCAGCCTCGATCACCGGGCGCCAGATGGGGCCACTCTTTCACCCGCCCGCCGACACGTCGGCTGCGGGCGCTACCCTCAAGCCCGCGGCATCGCAGGCCTCCGGCAAGGGACGCACGCCGGTCATCGTGACGGGTCGACGCACCGGGCTACCGGATACCACAGACTCACTCGATGCCGTCAACAATTCCGACCGGCACGAGGACGGTGGCGGCACCTTCGCCCAACTTCGATGGACCGAGTTGGAGCTACGAATCGCGGCGATGAATTCCTTCTCCTGGGCCGACCTGCTTCGGGCACTCGGCTTCAATCCATCATCGACCAAGCCGCGTCGGCTGCTCCAACGTCACTTCGAGAGGTTCGCAATAGACACGGGTCACTTCGTGGGGCAACGGACTTGGGCTGACGAGGAGCTGATCGAAGCCGCCCGGACGGCACGGACCTGGGCTGAGCTCTACGAGGCACTCGGTCTTTCTCCCCAGGCTGGGAACTATGAGTCGGTACACGCGGCCGTTCGACGACTCGGTGTCGATCTCGGCAACTTCAAGCTTGGTCCGAAGGCGCGCCGATCTGCTGTCGGCATCGACCTGCCGCGGACGATCGCCACCGAACGCCTAGCCAGCGCGGCTCCCAGCATCTCGGCCGGATGGTTCCTAATTTGCGGTCTCGCAGTATCAGTGCCCAATGAACCACAGGTCTACGACATGGTCGTGCACATGCCTGAAGGTCTCAGGCGAGTGCAGGTCAAGAGCACGAGATTCCACGATGCCAGCGGCTCGTGGGTTGTCAGCGTCGGTCACTACCCACACGGATCGCCCATCGCCGCGGATCTTGTCGCCTACGAAGCCGATGAGGTGGACCTCTTCTTCATTGTGGACGGGGACCTCCTTCTGTACCTGATCCCGCGAGCGGAGATTCAAGGGCAGAAGCAGCTACGGTTGCGCCGGTATCGCGACTACGTCGTCGGGGATGCGAGCAGTTTGCTGGCGTGTGGCAGTCCGGCTTAACCCATCGGCGCGAGAAGTCTTGCCAAGGTGCCGCAGGCCGACGAAGCCTGTCACGCCGGCGGCGGCGAGGACGAGGCCGGCTAGCAGCAGGGCAAGCTGGAACCCGCGCAGGAAGGAGGCCACCGCCGGGTCGAGAGCGTGCGGGCCGAGTGACGCGGCGACCAGGTGGACCTGGCCCCCGGCGACGTCGGTGCCGAGCGTCGCCGCCCTCGGCCGCTCAGCGGCTGCCAGGGCCTGTGACCGGGAATTCCAGTCGGCCAGCGTCACGCTCGCCGCGACAGATCCGAGTATCGCCAGTCCCATCGCTGTGCCGATCTGGCGGCATGCGTTGAACAGTCCGGAGCCGATGCCTGACGATCCCGCTGGCACCTCGGCCATCGCCGCGGCCGACCCGGCGGGGACCATGAGCGCGAAACCCACGCCCACGAGCACGTAGCAGAGGGCCGGCCAAGCAAACGGAGTACTCGGCGTCAGCTCCCGCATGCCGAGGATGCCCGCGGCCGCGATGAGGCAGCCCCAGCCGACGGCGGCGGCCGCCGGGAGCCATCGCTCGATCCGCAGCCTCAGCTGTGCAACCACGAAATAGGGAATGCAGAAGAACAACCACGACAGCCCCGTGTGGAGCGCCGACCACCGCTGGATGTTCTGGAAGTACAGCGTCACGTAGTAGATGAATCCGGAGAACGCCAGATAAGCAAGCAAGTAGACCGCGCATGACATGCCGAAGCTCGTGGTCCGCAGCAGTGCGGGCGGCACCATCGGATACACGGCACGGTGCTCGCGCACGAAGAATCCGACCAGCACGGCTACGCCCGCGGCCACGCTGGCGCTCACGACCGGCGAGCGCCAGGTCGCGTCGGCCGAGCGAATCAGGCCGTAGGTGATGAGCAACAGGCCCGCGGCGCTGAGCGCGACACCGGTCCTATCGAGTCGGCGCGCTACCGGCTCCCTGGATTCAGTGATCCCAGCCATGCCGATGACGACCGTCAGCGCCCCAAGGGGCACATTGACCCAGAAGATCGACGACCACGGAAAAACGGCGAGCAGCAGCCCGCCCAGCACGCTGCCACCAGCGACCGCAAGGCCGCTGACCGCCGCCCACAGTCCGATCGGGCGAGCCCGCGCTCCGGGCGGATAGGCCTCGGCGATCAGCGACAACGTCAGCGAGGACAGCACGGCGCCGCCGATTCCCTGGATGACCCGGAAGGCGATCAACATGCCGCCCGACACTGACAGCGCGCAGCCAACTGAGGACAGCGTGAACACGGCCACCCCGCCCAGGAAGACGCGCTTGCGGCCGAAGTGATCGCCCAGCGCGCCGCCCGAGGGGATCAAAGTTGCCAGGGCGAGCGCGTAGCCGCTGACGACCCATTCCAGTCCGCTCGGCGACAGGCGCAACTCGTGCTGCATGGACGGCAGCGCGACGCTCACGATCAGCACGTCGAGCACGATCATGCCTTGACCCATGCACGCGGCCGCGAGCGTCAGCCGCTGCACCGTCCTGGTGCCGGGGGCAAGCACGGCTAAGGGCCGGCCCAGTGGTCTCCCAGCAGCGTG
>JASHSO010000551.1 GCA_030038715.1 Streptosporangiaceae bacterium | reverse complement strand
AGCCAGAGCCCGGGCACTCGCTGGACCTCGTCGATCAACATCAGTCCGTCGAAGTCCAGGAAGCCGACAGGATCGTTCTCCGCGGCTAGGCGGGTCTGCGCGTCATCGAGGAAGCGCGCTCGCCGCCTTGGCACCTCATGGAGAACCCGTTCGGCGAGTGTGCTCTTCCCAACCTGCCGAGCTCCGTTGATGATCACTACCCTGGTGTCACTCAGCGCCTCCCGGACCAGCACCGCAGCTCGTCTCGGAACGTAGTCAGTGGCTGCCTTCATAGAACTACTGTAGTCGCTCAGTTTAGATCTGCGGCGACCTGACTTTAGATCTGCCGAGCGTTGAGCTTTGGATTTGCGGGATCTGTGCGTTAGATCTGCCGGACACTGACAGCTAACGAAGGAACCTCCCTCGGGTCCGTCGCGCTGCCGATTCCGAGCGCACATCTGGGCAGGAGGAGGCTACGCACAGCAACAGATAGCGACGAGATAGCAGCACAGCAGACACCCCCGCATGGCGGTGGCGGCAGCGATCGCCGCGGTAGGGCGCGAAACCCTACAGGAGGGCGGAACCTGTAGGGTCTCGCGCCGCGTGGCGACCTCTCACGTTGTCCTTCCGCGCCATAACATCGACGCCCGTGGAGCTGCCGGGACAAGGAACGTGGCCGCCGATGCTGTAGGCAGATTCACGTCCGATCAGCGGCACTCAGATGCGGGCCATGTCGGTGAAACGGCTGTAGTGCCCCTGGAATGCGACGGTCACTGTCGCGGTAGGGCCATTGCGGTGTTTGGCTACTATCAGGTCCGCCTCGCCAGCCCGGGGAGACTCCTTCTCGTAGGCATCCTCACGATGCAGCAGGATGACGACATCAGAGTCCTGCTCGATGCTGTTGTGGACTGAAATGCCATCGGCAATGAAATTGTGCAGGCCAACGACTGTCGCATCGTAGACGTCCTGAACCCCCACCGACTCTGCGAGCACAACCTCATCCCACAGGACGTCGTTGCTAGCCAGGAGATCCAGGTCGGCGCCGTCCAGCACCGCAGCGAGGGTCGCCAACCCGCTTCTGCCCGTAGCGCGACTCCGCACCGAGCTAGCGGCCCATGCCGCGCCGGCTACCGCCGCGAACCGCCGGTGGGACATGCGCTGTTGGGCCAGCAGGGCCTGCGCTAGCTGATCGCGCTGCCGCGCCAGAGATCCGCATCCGCCGATCTCCCCGAGGAAGGTCAGCTGGTCATCCAGCCCCGGCACGTCCAACGTGTGCGCAGGCCCGTGCGGACCAGGGGGCCCGTCGGATATCCGGACGTTGATCGAGAAGCGGCGAAGCAGACTGGCCACGTCGTCCAGAAGCCGCCGGCTGCTCGAGCCGTAGCGGATCTGCCCGCCGCGGCCATTGCGGTGGATCGTGACAGCACCGCCGACGGCCCACAGCTGTCGCAAGAACAGCGCCACCTGGTCGGCTGGCAGCTGGAACACTCCCGATGGCACGGACCCCGCCGCCGAGCGCCCCAGCAGCTGCGCCAGCTGTCCTACCCGGTCTGCTGGCCACCGCTTCGGTCGCAGCGGTGGCGGCACGCAGCGAGGCACGGCGATGCGCGAACCCGGGGAAAGCTCAGCCAGCGGCATCCAGCCGTCGAGAGTGCGAAACCGGTGATTCGCCGTCGCCTCGATGCGCCGACCGGAAGCGAGGCGGAGCAGGAAGACCTCCTTACGCCCTGTCGGGAACGCGTGGCTCATCGTCGCGCTGACGTACTTCAGCCGGTCGTCTAGCGCCCAGACCGGAATGTCGCGCTGGCCGGTGGCAACCAGCTCGCCCAGTGACACCTCCTCGTTGGTATCCGCACGCACTACCCGCGTCGCAGCCGTCAGGCAGCCGCTCTCCCGCAGATCGGCCAGCACAGGCCGTTTGTCATTGCGCAGTTCCGGGCCCCTGTTGAGCTGGGCGACCGCGACCACGGGAACGTCGAGTTCCTTCGCCAGCAGCTTCAGCGACCGCGACAGCTCCGAGACCTCCTGCTGGCGGCTCTCGACTCGCCTCGCCGACGTCATGAGCTGCAGGTAGTCCACGATGACCAGCCGCAGGTCGTTTCGCTGCTTGAGCCTCCTGCACTTAGATCGGATCTCCATCATCGACATGTTCGGCGAGTCGTCGATGAACAGCGGCGCATCGACGACCTCGCTCATCCGCCTGGCCAGCCTGGTCCAGTCGTCATCACCCAGGCGTCCCGTCCGCATCGCCTGCAGCGGCACCCGCGACTCGGCGGAGAGCAGCCGCATAGTGATCTCGTTGCGACTCATCTCCAGGCTGAACAGCACCGAGGTCAGCCCGTGCTTGATCGACGCCGCGCGAGCTATGTCCAACGACAGCGCCGACTTGCCGATCGCCGGACGGGCCGCGATCACGACCATCTGGCCCGGGTGCAGTCCGTTGGTGAGAGCGTCCAGGTCAGCGAATCCGGTCGGCACACCCGACAGCGTCCCGCCGCGGCTGCCGATCGCCTCGAGTTCCTCGAGCGCACCCGGCATGATCTCGGCAAGCGGCAGGTAGTCCTCGCTGATCCGGCGATCGGTCACGCCGTAGACCTCTGCCTCGGCGCGGTCGACCAGCTCGTCCGCGTCCGCGTCGCCCGCGTAGCCAAGCTGGACGATCCGCGTTCCGACCTCCACGAGGCGGCGCAGGATCGCCCGCTCGCGCACGATCCTGGCGTAGTAGCCGGCGTTCGCCGCCGTCGGCACGGCCGCGATCAGCGTGTGCAGGTAGGGCGCGCCGCCCATCCTGCCGATCTCGCCGCGCTTGGTCAGCTCCGCTGCGACGGTCACCGCGTCCGCGGGCTCGCCTCGCCCGTACAGGTCGAGAATGACCTCATGCACGATCTGATGGGCGGGACGGTAGTAGTCGTGCGCCTTGATGACGTCGAGCACATCGGAGATCGCGTCCTTCGACAGCATCATGCCGCCAAGGACGCATTGCTCGGCCGCCAGGTCATGTGGCGGCGTGCGCTCGAAGTCGCCGCCCGACGGCACGATCTCCGCGACGCTCACCGTCTCGCCTCCCCGACGCTGTCCGGCCCACGCCCCGTTCTATCGAACGGTTCCGACAGTCTGCTGCGACTCGGCCGCGACGTCGAGTCATGCTGTGCACAGGTCTGTGGACAGGTTGTGAAGACACGCCGCGAGTGCTGTGCGCAGCCTGGGGGGATCCTTGTGCACATCCGGGCGGCCCGGTTACAACACGGGCACCGGCCTGCGGGAACTGTCTGCACTGGCTGTGCATAGAAGAATTTTCTCGGCTGCCTAGAACGGCGGCAGAACGGCAAGTTATCCACACTGGGGATTTGACGTCCAACGTTAGCCAGTAAGGCTGGCCGGGATCGCTAAGCAGGCAAGCAGATCTGCCATTTGCCCCGCCTCCGAGATCGGCTTGCAGTACGATTCGAGCATGTGTTCGACCCAGTCGGCAGCCGGCTCCCAGCGACGGCCCAAAGCGGACCTAGCCACCCACCTGGGCGCGGCAATCGATGCGGTGGAGGCTGCCGTCAGCGCGGGCGACGCTGGCGAAGAAGCCGGCGTTTCCGGTCGGCTGGCGAACGCATGGGCCACTGTCGCCGCCGCCGACCCTGAGCTTGCCAGGCTGGCGGAGCGCTATGGCTCACCATGACGGGGAACGGGGTGACCCGGCCTCATCCGGTCGCGTCAGGTCGCAGCCTCGACCTCGACGTCGATCGTGGCGCTGACCTCGGGGTGCAGCCGGACGGCCACCTGATGCGAGCCCACGGTCTTGATCGGGTTCTTGATCTCGATCTTGCGCCTGTCGAGCTCCGGGCCTCCCGCGCTGCGCACCGCGGTCGCGATGTCGGCTGTCGAGATCGAGCCGAACAGCCGACCTCCTCCGCCCGCTCGCTTGTGCAACCTGACCTTGAGCCCGGACAGCCGATCGGCCGTCTCCCGTGCATCGTCAAGACTGCGAATCTCGCGCGCTGACCGGCCGCGCTTGATCATCTCGACCTGCTGCTGTGAGCCGCGGGTCCACGGCATGGCCAGGCTCCGCGGCACTAGGTAGTTACGGCCGTAACCGGCCTTCACCTCGACCACGTCGCCCGGCTCGCCGAGGCCGGAGACCTCCTGGGTCAGGATGAGCTTCATCGGCTTACCGCTCATGATGTCGGCTACCTCCCGGCCTCAGCGCGCCGTGCTCGTGTAGGGCAGCAGGGCCATCTCCCGCGCATTCTTGATCGCCGTGGCGACATCGCGCTGGTGCTGGGTGCAATTGCCGGACACACGCCGAGCGCGGATCTTGCCGCGGTCGGAGATGAACTTCCGCAGCAGCCCGGTGTCCTTGTAGTCCACCCGGACGACGCCCTCCTGGCAGAACAGGCACACCTTCTTCTTCGGCTTGCGGATCGGTGGCTTGGCCATCGTGGTGCTCCTTCGCAGTCCCGGCGACGAGCCGGGAGGGTTCGCAGAGCCCCGCCAAGGGCGGGGATGGTCGATTTACTGAAATGCCGGCGTCAGAAAGGCGGCTCGTCGGAAAAGCCGCTGTCGCCGCCGGGATCGGCGGCCCATGGGTCGTCGGCCGCGCGACCGCCGTTCCCACCATACCCGGCCTGGCCGCCTTGTCCGGACGGGCCGCTGAAGCCGCTGCCCGCGGCAGACCTGGTGGACTTCGTCACCTTGGCGGAGGCGTTGCGCAGCGAGGGCCCGACCTCGTCGACCTCGACCTCGTAGACTGTCCGCTTCTCGCCTTCCTTGGTCTCGTACGACCGCTGTCGCAGCCGCCCGGAGACGATCACCCGCATGCCGCGCTGCAGGCTCTCCGCCACGTTCTCGGCGGCCTGCCGCCAGACGTTGCAGGACAAGAACAGCGAGTCGCCGTCCTTCCACTCGTTGGTCGACCTGTCCAGGTACCTGGGCGTCGAGGCAACGCGGAACGTGGCCACGGCCTGGCCGGTCGGTGTGTAACGCAATTCCGGATCGCCGACGAGGTTGCCGATGATCGTGATCGTGGTGTCGCCTGCTGCCATCGGGTTACTCCCGCTCGCTCGCATCTACTTGAGCTCGGGCGGCCGCTACCTGGCTAGTGCAGGTCGGGCCGCAAGATCTTGGTCCGCAGGACCGCCTCGTTGAGGTTGAGCTGGCGGTCGAGCTCCTTGACGGTATCCGGCTCAGCCACCATCTCGACGACGGTGTAGATGCCTTCCGACTTGTGGTCGATCTCGTAAGCCAGCCGCCGCCTGCCCCAGACGTCGACCTTTTCCACGGTCCCGCCACCGGTAGTGACGACCCTCAGGAACTGATCGAGCGACGGCTCGACGGTGCGCTCTTCGAGCGAGGGATCAAGAATGATCATCATCTCGTAGCGGCGCATGGTCTCGCATGCCTCCTCTGGACTCAGACGGTCACGGTCCTTCCGTGACAGGAGGGGCCGCGCGCCTGGTGCCGACTGTCCTCGCGCGGCCGGGCCAGCTTACCAGCCGGGGGTTCCATTCTGGACCCGACGGGAAGACACTGAGACAGCGACGGGAGGCTCCACCCTCGGCTTTGGAGGTAGCACTGATGCCCGAGACCATCAGCGCGCAGACTGGCCGCCGTCCGGCCCGCCTGACTCTGAATAGCGATGGCCGACGACATCCGTTGTTGAATGCCGTCACCGCGTTCACCTTCGTGGCCGGCATCACTGCCTTTGCGCTGTCCCTGGTGGTCAAGGCTCACGTGCTCGCGACCATCATCGGCATGGTCGCCCTCGCGGTCGGCCTCGTGGCACAGCTGGAGTCCGCGACCAGGGAGGAGCGGATCTTCATCGTGGCCGGCATCGTGGCGGGCTTTGTCGGGATGGGATTGGGCATCGCGCACGGCGGGTTCGGCTAGGCTCGTCGATGCCGGGCTAAGCCGGGCACCCCGCGATCGCCATACCGATACGCTCGGCAGATGACCCGGATCGGGATACACCTGCATGAGGGAGACCCGCTGGCGCAGGCGCAGGCGATCGGTGCCGGTGCCGTGCAGTTTTTCCTCGGTGACCCGCAGGGCTGGAAGGCTCCCGTCCTTCCCGGTGAGCCAGGGGCGGTCCGGGCGGCCTTCGCGGCAGCCGACGTTGACGGCTATGTCCATGCGCCCTACGTCATCAACGTGGCG
>JASHSO010000550.1 GCA_030038715.1 Streptosporangiaceae bacterium | reverse complement strand
TCGGTGTATCGGACCATCTCCTGGTTCCGATAGGCCTGGCGCAGCGCTTGCATCGCGCTCTGGTGCGCGATGTGGTACACGCACGTCCCGAGCACGAACGCCACCGGCACCGCGCCGGCCGCCAGCAGCCTGAAGAAGTCCTGGGCCGACAGGTCGGAAGTGAACGCACGGCCGTCCGGCGCCCGATGCGCCCCCTGGTCGGCGAGGTGACGGACGGCGGTGCCGGTCGCAACGAACTCAAGCACGTCCTGGCCCCAGGCATACATCTGCATGCGCAGTTGCACGCCCACGATGCCGTCGGCGGCGAGGTGGTCGGCCTCCGCACGCATCCGAGCCATCGCCAATTCCCTGGCGCTGTACATGGCCTGGGTCAGGATCTGGAGCTCCTGGTTCTGCCCCCACCGGCCGATTTGCAGGCCGACGTGGTAGATGGACGAGCCGACCACGAAGCCGAGCGGCTCGAAGCCTGCCTCGCCGAGCAGCACATACTCCGAAACCGACAGGTCCGAGGTGAACACGCCGGACGGGTCAGCCCCAGCGGTGTGGGCCAGCCTGGAGTCGGCGGCCTGCGGCTCCCATGATGATGACGCACTCTGGCCGGGCTGGCCCGGAGGCAGGGACATGAATACTCCTTGGCGTGTGGGTGGTCTTATCGGAGGGTTTGCTACAACCATCCGAGCACACCGCCGGAGTCTTTCCCAACAGTCAATATGGCGTCGGCGCCGCCGTGGGCGATGAAAACCGGCGGTCAGCGGGCCGGCGCCCGTGAGGGGCGGCCTCGCCTGGCGCTGCCGCGCGAGGTCGGGCGAAACACCCAGCTGAAGTCCTGTACGCCCTGCTGTCCCCATCCAGGCACCCGGCATGAGGAACTCGGCCCCGACTACTACGAGCGCCAGCGCGACACCCGCCTGCGTGTCAGCCGCCTCAGCGGAGCTCTCGCAGCTCACGGCTACCAAGTCACCCTTTGCCGCCTCCCCGAACCGGAGCCAGCCCAGGCAGCCTGACCACCGCAGCCCCGCCGCCAACCCGGCCGGCCGTCACCGGTCAGGGTTCGCTGCCGCGCGCCAGGCCCAGGTACGGTTTTTGGGCATGACTGGTCACCTGATGCTGAAACAACGTCAACAACTGACACCCGACGACGTTCGCGGCGCCGTCCGGCCGACCGCCAGCACTAGCTGACCGGCACCGGCGCAGCTCGCGCGACCGGAGCCGCCGACGCCAGAGCTTCGTAACCAGGCCGAGCGGCCGGGCAGTGTGGCCGATGCCCTGGGCGCCTATCGGCATCCGCCCGTGCTCAGGGACGCTGGGCGCGCGCGAACAGCGTGACTCCGGGCAGGGAAGCGGTTGGCAGGTACCGTTCCGCCACGATCACCGCCGTCAGCACCGCATTGGTCAGCGGTGGAACGTCATCAAGGTCGCTCGCTGTGGAATTGTGCCGCCGCATCCTCAGCACCGGGCGCAGCAGCACGTTCCAGCTCCACATCCGATCGACGACAAGGCCGGCCTTGCCGAGCAGATCGGTCAGCGCCTGGCGGTCGTAGCGGCGCACGTGGCCGACCGCCTCGTCGTGCGCCGACCACAGGGCCATGTCGCATGGCACGGAGATCAGCGCGGTGCCCCCGGGCTTGAGTACCCGGCAGATCTCCGCGGCTGCCAGGTGGTCTTCTTCGATGTGCTCGAGCACATCCATGGCGGTTACCAGGTCGAAGACGGCAGATCTGGCTGGCAGCTCACGGGCATCGGCGCGCATCGCCTCGATGCCCCGCGACCGGCCGATCCCGACTGCCGTCTGCGAGTAGTCGAGCGCAAGTGCCAGCCAGCGATGCTCGCGCAGGATGCCAGTGTTGCCGCCGGCCGCGGCCCCGATATCCAGGGCAATTCCCGGCCCGCCGAGTCGTCGCAGTTCGCGGCGCACTATGGAGCGACGCTCCCGATACCACCAGTGGCGGTGCTCGACAGCCGCGAGCAATTCGATCTCGTCGGACTCCATGGCGCGCAATCTACCGCGTGCCGAGTGCGGTGCCCCAGGCCAGGAGCTCAGGGCCCCGGCCGGTTGCCGTCCGCCCTGGGCCAGCCGTTTGGCGAACCAGCGAGGCGGTAGTAGATCAGCGTCACTACCAGCGCCAGGAACGGGGCTATGAGCGTGCCGGAGATGACCGTGCTGAGCCCGCTGCTCCAGACGAGCGGCAGCGCGGCGAAGATGATGCCGAGAACCAGGTCCACGATGATGAGGATCAAGAAGACCAGGACCAGGGTCCCGAACACATGCCATCCATGGCCTCGGACCAGCAGGCGGCTGCGCTCAAACGAGCGGATCGGCCCCGACCGTTCGATCACGATAGCCGGAATGATCACGGCCCAGATCGTGATCAGCCATAGGCCGGGAACGATGAACAGGATGATCCCGATCGTGATCCCGATCCCGGCCAGGATCGAGGCGACGGCGACCGGCCCGATGTAGGGCATGACAGCCGACACCGTGTCGCCGAGCGACATCTCGCGCCGGCCCTCTCGCTCATCCTGCACGGTCTTGACCAGTGCGGCTTGCAGCAGGAACCCCGCGAACAACTCCACGAGGATGGCAAGTACCCGGCCCGCTTCGCTGCCTGTCAGCGATAGCAGGCCCACGATGATGGCGGCGGCCAGGTAGATGACGAACGCGATGGTAAGGAGATGCCTGGCGTGGGCCCGGTACATATCCCAGGCTTCGCCAATGACACCCGCGAGCGGGTTCATGCGGGTGATCGTAGCGCCTGCCGCTGCGCAGACTCAGCGGGGGGAGGCGCCAACGGGCGGAATCGCGCCAACGCCCTGACGCGCTGACGCCACGTAGAGTGGTCACTCGGGCCGGGCCGAGTCAGAAGGGCAGTCACGGTGCTATCGCTGGTAATCCCGAAGGGCTCGCTTGAACGTGCCACGCTCGACCTGTTCGATGCGGCCGACCTGACGGTCCGCCGCTCGTCCGACCG
>JASHSO010000549.1 GCA_030038715.1 Streptosporangiaceae bacterium | reverse complement strand
GCAGCGCGGCCAGTTTGGCCGATGGGATCTTGCTGGAGCGGGCCGGAGTGCCAGCGGTGAGCATCTGCACGCAGCCGTTTGTCCCGGCCGCGCAGGCCATGGCGAAGGTGTACGGCTTCTCCGGCTACCAGTTCGTCACCATGCCCCATCCACTGGCGAGCCTGGACGAAAGCCAGATCGAGGCACGCGTAGCCGACATGATGCCCGGCGTGCTGCGGATCCTCGGCATGGAGTCCTGAGACATGGCGGCCGCCGTGGGCGGAGAGTCTGTGCTGGCCGAGCCACCCCTGGTCGACGCCGACGAGATCCGCGCGGCTATGGAGTACTACGCACGGCAAGACTGGACTGACGGCCTGCCCGTCGTTCCCGTCACGGAGTCCTACCTCGGCGAGTTCCTGGCAAGGACCAGCCGCGAGCCCGGCGACGTGCTGTTCGCGATGCCGCACCTGAACCGGGAGTGCACGGTCCGCCTCGCCGCGATCAACGCAGCGATGGCGGGCTGCCTGCCCGAGTACTTCCCGGTCATCGTGGCAGCCTGGGAGGCGCTGGCCGGCGAAGGGTACCCCACCAGGGGGATCTGGCAGAGCACGACGGGAACCGCGCCGCTGCTGGTCGTCAACGGCCCCGTCCGCGGAAAACTCGGCTTCAACAGCACCGGCAACGTCTTCGGCTCGGGCTTCCGGGCGAACGCCACGGTCGGCCGGGCCATCCGCCTCACCGCCATCAACGTCTTCGGCCTGCATCCGCACCTACTGGACCAGGCGACTCAGGGCACGCCGGCCAAGTACACCGCCTGCATCGCCGAGAACGAGGAAGACAGCCCCTGGTCACCGCTGCACGCCGAGTTCGGCTTCGACCCTTCCGACAGTGCTGTGACCGCGATCGTCATCCGTTCGGTCATGCACATCGAAGCGCGGCATACCCAGAATCCGGAGCAGCTCGCCCTGGACATCACCGGCACGATCGCGCGGACCGGCGCGCTCATCCACGAGACGACCAGCGCTCTGATTGTGCTCGGCCCCGAGCACGCGCGCGTGTTGGCCGGCGCCGGCTGGAGCAAGGACGACCTGCGGCGGTTCGTCCACTCCCATGCCGTGCATACGGGCGCCGAGCTGGCCGCAGTCGGCAAGGACGCAGTGTCCCGGCATTCGCGCTGGCGGCTCCCTAGCAGCCACCCCGACGCCATCGGGCCGGCCGCAGGCAGCGAGGAACTGGTACCCGCGGTCAAGTCGCCGCAAGCGGTGTTGGTGATGGTCGCAGGCGCGGACAACGCGGGCGTCTCGGCGGTCGTGGAGACCTTCGGGCCGCGCGGCAATCCGCCGTCGATCGCGAAGGTGCTGGAGTCGGATGCGCCATGAGGGGCATCGGTGAAGGTGACGGACATAGCTGAGGGGTGAGCGATAGCGGTGACGAGCGACAGCGCGGCGAGCACGCTGGACGGGGCCTTCGTCCAGTTCCGCGAGATGCTCGCGTCCGACGGCTACGACCTGTCCTGGTCGCTGACCGACCAGCACAAGGTCGTCGTGCAGATCGAAGCCGGCCCCGACGCCTGCGCCGACTGCCTGGTGCCGCTGCCGATCATGGAAGCGATCATGTCTGATGCGCTGCGCCCCACACCCTATGAGCTCGATCACATCGAGCTGCCAGGAAAATAAGGCAACGGGGTGAACCGTCTGGCGGCGATCCGCGAGCCAAGCCGCTCCACGCCGGTCTACGGCGAGTTCGACGTGGTTGTCGTCGGCGGCGGACCTGCGGGGATCATGGCGGCGGCAGCCGCGGCGCGGACCGGCTACGCCACGATCCTGCTGGAGCGGTACGGCTTCCTCGGCGGAGCTGGCACTGCGGGCGGGCTGAGCACGTTCTGCGGCCTGCACGCGAAGGTACACGGGGAGCACCGCCGGGTGATCCACGGCCTGGCCGACGAACTGCTCGATCGCCTGGCGAAACTCGACGGGCTGTCCAGGCCGCACTTGACCATCAACGACGGCATCCAGGCCCAGGCGTTCGACATCTCCAGCTACAAGATCGCCGCGGACGAGCTCGTCACCGGGTCGGGCGCGCGGCTGCTGTTCCACACCTTGGCGGTGGGCGTCGTCATGCGCGACGAGTACACCATCGAGGCGGTGCTGACCGAGTCCAAGTCCGGCCGCGCGGCCGTCCGCGGCCAGATTTTCGTCGATGCCTCCGGCGACGGTGACGTCGCCGCGTGGTCCGGGGCGCCATTCGAGAAGCTGCCGGGCCTCGGCGGCATGCTGTACCCGTCGCTGATGTTCCGAATCAACGGCGTGGACGTCGCGGCGGCGGGCGACAAGCCGTGGCGGACGGTCGAGCGCCTCATGGAGGAAGCCGAGCGCGCCGGAACCCGCTCGTTCCCGCGCAAGAAGCCGATCGTCCGGCCGCAGCGTAACCCGCTGGAGTGGCGTGCCAACCTCACTCAGCTCAGCAATCCGGACGGCAGCGCTGTCGATGGCACGAACACCGAGCAGCTCACGCATGGTGAGCTGCAAGGCCGCCAGCAGGCCCTGGATGTGTTCACCTTCATCCGGGACAACACGCCCGGTTTCGGCGACTCCTACATCGTGGATCTCGCGCCGCAGATCGGGATCAGGGAAACCCGGCGCATTGTCGGCGCGTACCAGCTGACCGAGGACGACGTGCTCGACTGCGCAGACTTCCCGGACACG
>JASHSO010000548.1 GCA_030038715.1 Streptosporangiaceae bacterium | reverse complement strand
CGATATCGGCTCCTGCGCCGCGGGCGTGCACGAGTCGCTGGTCGCCTTGGCCGATGTCCAGGCCGGGCACAACAGTGCCGCCGACGTCAAGAGCGCGATCAGCGACGCCCAGTACGGGGCGTCCAACTGCTCACCAGCGAACAGCATGCCAATCGACGACCTGCAGAGCTACCAGGTTCCTGAGTCGCTGGACAGTTACAGGCTGGTAGGAGTGGTCACCGGCCTGGTGAACTGGGCCGCCCCCGATGCCATCAACGCGCAGAACGACGTCGCCAAGGTGCTCGCGGCCAAGACCCCGGCCGCGAAGGCCAGCGCGGAGGCCGCCCTGCAGCAGGCACTCAATAAGCTGAACAAGCAGCGCGCTGCCGTAGACACGATCATGGCGCGCACCATCAAGGCGCTGGGTATGCACGCAGCCCTACCGAGCTTGCCTGGCTGAGCAGGCTTTATCAGCTGAGTCGGCGGCAGTACCTGAAGGAGACGGTGGCACCCGGAAAGAAGCGGTGGCACCTGTACACGAGGAGTGAGACCCGATGCCAGGGATGAATTCCGGTCTCAACGATGCCAACCCGACGTTGGTGGCGGCGTTCCGTACCGCGCTCCTGCATCAAGGCCTTATCGCGCTGCTGCTCGTGATCGTGCTCGCGCTTGCCTGGGTCGGAATACGGGAGTGGGTGCCATCGGTCAAGGCTGGGCAGCTGGCCGGCGACGGCGCAACCGAGCCAGCAGGCCGCCGGCTGCTGCGGATCGGGTTCGGCATTATCTGGATCTTCGATGGGCTGCTGCAGGCGCAGCCGAAGATGGCCGCGGGGATGCCGTCCCAGGTCATCGCCCCCGCAGCGGCAAGCTCCCCGCACTGGGTTCAGCACCTGGTGAACTGGGCGGGCACGGCCTGGTCCTACCACCCCATCCAGGCCGGTGCGGCAGCGGTCTGGATCCAGATCGGTATCGGCATCTGGCTGATCGTCGCTTCGTCAGGATGGATGTCTAGGGCTGCTGGCCTGGTCAGCGTCGGCTGGGGCCTGGTCGTCTGGGTGTTCGGCGAGGCTTTCGGGGGCATCTTCGCGCCGGGCCTGACCATCCTGTTCGGCGCCCCAGGTGCCGTGCTGTTCTACTGTGCCGCCGGGGCCCTGGTGGCCCTACCCGAACGCAGCTGGTACACGGCCGAGCTAGGCAAGCGCATCCTCGCCGTACTCGGCGTCTTCTTCATCGGCATGGCCGTGTTGCAGGCCTGGCCAGGACGCGGCTTTTGGCAGGGCATGGTGCACGGCAAGGCCGCCACGCTCACCGGCATGGTGCAGTCCATGTCGACGACGCCGCAACCGCACGTGCTGTCGAGCTGGGTCAGCGCGTTCGGGTCGTTCACCGCCGCGAACGGCCTTGCCGTCAACCTCGTCGCCGTGGTCGTCTTGGCCCTGATCGGAGCCGGGTTGCTCAGCGGGCAGCCGCGCCTGCTCAGGCCCACACTGGCTCTCATGATCGTCTTTTGCCTCGCGGACTGGGTCCTGGTCGAGGACCTGGGCTTCCTCGGCGGCGTCGGCACGGATCCCAACAGCATGATCCCGATCGCGCTCGTCGCGATCGGGGGATACGTCGCCATGACCAGACTGCCGGCGCCGGTGGCCGAGACGGCAGCCGCCGCGACTGCAAACGCTTCCCTCGATGGGCCACGCTGGGGCTCTTTGCGGGAACGAGGTCGCCCGGCAACCCTTGCACGTCACTTTGGCAGCGCGTCCATCAGCACAGTTGCCGCGTTCTGGGCGGCCGCCGTGGTGCTGATCGGCGCGGCTCCCATGGCGATGGCACAGGCGAACCCGAACGCCGACCCCATCATCGCCCAGGCGATCGACGGCAACTCGGCGCCGCTGAACTACCAAGCAGCCGCATTCACGCTGACAGACCAAGACGGCAAGCAGGTCAGCCTCGATAGCCTGCGCGGGAAGGTCATTCTGCTCACTTTCCTTGATCCCGTCTGCACCTCGGACTGTCCGTTGATCGCCCAGGAGTTCCGCGAGGCTGACCAGGTACTCGGCGCGAAGGCGCGCGACGTCGAGCTGGTGGCGATCGTCGCTAACCCGCTGTACCACTCGGTCGCCGACACCCGGGCCTTCGACAGCCAGGAACACCTCACCATGCCGAACTGGCTGTACCTGACCGGCTCGCTAGCCCAGTTGACGCAGGTGTGGAAGAACTACGCGATTGCCGCCCAGATCTTGCCGGCCGGCGGAATGATCGCGCACAGCGACGTCGCCTACGCCATCGACGCGGCCGGATACACCAGGACGGAGCTCAACTTCGACCCCGGACCGGGCACCGAGACGACTCGGTCGTCCTTCGCCGTCGAACTCGCGGACGCGGCCACCCAGCTGTTGAAGTCGTCATGACCGTGCGCCGAACCCTGGCAGTCGGAGCCTTGGCAACAGGCCTACTAGCGATGCTGGCCGGCTGCGGCAGCACCGCGGCCCCAAGCGGCACCGGCGCCAAGGCCAGCGGCATCGCGCCACTGCCGCTGGCAACCTCAGTAGCCAGCATCGACGGTACAAGCTGGGCCGTGGTGGAGATGGGTGGGTCAGCGGCCCAGCACAACAACTTCTGGGAGCTGTTCGCCCGGCCTGCCAAAGCTGACAAGTGGGCACTGGTCACACCACTGGGCGTGGCGAGCAACGGCGGCATCGCGGTCGCGCCAACCGGAGCGCAGTCGGCAGTCGCCGCGTTCCTTCCCAGTCAGGGCCTGACGTTCTCACCGCTGGCGACGACTGTGAACGGTGGCGCTGCCTGGTCGCAGGGCGTTGCGCTGGTCACGCCGGGTCTGGGCCAGATGCCCGACACCCTGGCGGCCGGCCCCGATGGGCAGCTGCTTGCCCTGACCCGCACTGGCGAGGTCCAAGCCGGCACCGGCCTGGGCGCCACGTGGAAGAGCCTGACCAACGAGAAGGCACTCGCCAAGACGTCGGCTGGCAGGGCATGCGCACTCACCAGCCTGACTGCGACGGCCTGGACGGCGACCGGGACTGAACTGCTCGGCGGCACTTGCACTCGGCCGACCAGAGCGGGGATCTTCGCGTTGCGCGGCGGCGGCTGGCAGGCTATCGGCCCTGCGCTGAGCGCGGCAGCCGGCCCGGTAAGCGTGGTCGCGCTGGAGTCGGTCGGACCGCGCCTCGCCGCCGTCCTCGCGGTTGGTTCCGGAAGCGGGGCAGCCGTCTTGGTCGCCTGGTCAACCAATGATGGTGGCAGCTGGACCCTATCCCCCGCACTGGCCGCAGGCACTCGAAAGCTCGAGTCCGTGTCGGTCGGCGCGGCCAGCTCCGTCGGGGTTGTCCTGGCCGGCGGGCTGGGCGAGACCATCGGCTTCCAGTCGGCTAGCTGGCAGTCGCTGCCTACGCTGCCGGCCGGCACCGCCACGCTGGCCAGCGGGCCAGACGGCCAGTTCGATGCCATTGCCGTTCACGCCGGCACGCTGACCGCCTGGCAGCTCAGTGCAGCTACGGCTCGGTGGGGACTGCTGCAGCGAACCGAGGTTCAGATCCCGTATGGGTCATCGTCGTGAGTTACCTCACCGATCACTGGTCTGTCGACTGGTTCTTGCTGCTCGTGCTCGTGGCGGCGGCCTGGTACGAGGTGGGTCTGGCCCGCATGTCCGCGGCCGAACGTGCCGAGCACCGGGGTCGGCGCTTGGTGCTCTTCTATGGCGGCTGCGCAGTACTTCTGCTTGCTGTTATGTCCCCGGTCGGCTACTGGGCGGGCCGCTACTTCTTCATGCACATGATCCAGCACCTGCTGCTCATGTTCGCGGTGCCGACGCTGATCGTCCTCTCGGCGCCCTGGCGTCCGCTGCGGGCAGCGCTGCCCGCCAGGCTCACCACCCGGACGACGGCGAACGCAGGTTAC
>JASHSO010000547.1 GCA_030038715.1 Streptosporangiaceae bacterium | reverse complement strand
CTGGCCGGCGCTCCGGTCGCGGCCCCGATGCGGACGCAGGCCTACGGCGCCGGCACCCGGCGGATGGCCGGTGCGACGCAGTTGGCCGGCCGGACGACCGCGATCCCGCCATACCAGTATGGGCCCGAAGGCGGCACGGATGAGGTGCCGCCGACCCGTCGGCGGCGGGTCTGGCCGTGGGTGTCGCTCGCCGTTGTCGTCATCGTGCTCATCGCCGCGATAGTCCTGCTGAAGTATGCCTCGGGCACCGCCGGCGGCGTCCCGGTGCCAAACGTGCTCGGCGAGAAGCTCAGCACCGCCGAGGCCAAGATCGTAAAGGCCGGGTTCAAGGTCGGCCGGACGACGCAGAAGCACTCGTCGAGCGCGCGGAATGTGGTGATCTCGCAGAGCCCGAGTTCCGCCGTCAACGAGCCGAAGGGCACCGCGATCAACCTGATCTACTCGATTGGCCGCCAGAACGTATCGGTTCCCGGCGTGCGGGGCCTGAGCCTCGGTGCCGCGGAGGCCAAGCTCAGTTCGGCGGGGTTGAAGTACGTGGTCGTCAAGGCACCGTCCTCGTCTGCCACGCAGGGCACGGTGGTCGCCCAGTCGCCGCAGGCCGGGACCATGGTCCCGGCGGGGAGCACGGTGACGCTAACGGTGCCCGGCCCGCTCACCGTGCCCAGCAGCATCCTCGGCCAGACCCAGGCGCAGGCGATCGCGATCTTGCAGTCAAGCCCGTACTTCTACATCGTGACGCCGCAGTACGGCACTCCGCCGGCGGGCAGCCCTTACCAGCCTGGACAGGTGTACGCAACCAGCCCGGGGATCGGGCACCAGCTTCCGGAGGGCTCGGCGATTACCATCTACGTGGTCGCCACCCCGACGCCGACGCCGACACCCACGCCGACGCCGACGCCGACACCCACCCCCACGCCGACGCCGACGCCGGGCTTCCCGTAATGGCGCCGGCTGGCCGACCAGGCCGGGGAGCGTCATAGGCCAGGACCAACTACGCTTACGGCCACGGATGCGCGCTAACCCTCGGCATCCACGGCCGCCGGGCACTCCACCCGCGGCGCGAGCAAGTTAATCAGGAGACGACGGTGCCAAAGTCCCGCGGCCGAACCAAGACGGTCTACACCCCGCCGCCTAGGCAAGCCAAGGCGAGAGTGAGCCCGCAATGGCTGGCCCCCGCCATGCTGACCTGCCTCATAATCGGTCTGATCTGGATCGTGGTCTATTACGTCAGCGCGCAGAATTACCCCGTGCCGCCGCTCGGCGCGTGGAACCTGGTGGTCGGGTTCGCCTTCCTCATCTCCGGGGTAGTGCTGGCGACGAAGTGGCACTAGAACAGCCGGCCGCCGTAGAAGCCGTAGCTGCTAAGTAGCTGATGGTTCCTGACCAGCACGCCGACGACGATGATCGCGATCATGGCCACGGTCGCGGCCACCTGGATCGCGGTGCGGTTGTTGCGCGGCGCGTAGGCGTAAGCGGCAGTCAGCAGCCCGCCGGCCACTAGCCCGCCGACGTGTGCCTGCCAGGCAATGTAGGGCACGGCGAAGCTGATCCCGAGATTCAGCACGATTAGCAGCACGACCTGCCGGGAGTCGACACCGAGCCGCCTGGACAGCACGAACCAGGCCCCGAACAACCCGAAGATCGCCCCCGACGCGCCAAGTGCCGGCTGGTATGGGGGCGCGAGCAGGTAGTACAGCACCGAGCCGCCGAGCGCGCTGACCAGGTACACGGTCAGGTAGCGCACCCGGCCCAGTACGCGCTCCATGGCGGGCCCGACGATCCACAGCGCCCACATGTTGAAGGCGATGTCCAGTATCCCGAGGCTGCCGGTGCCGGGCAGGAACGCCGAGGTCAGCATGCGGTACCACTGACCCGCCGCGACTCCGATCAGCGGCCCGTTCCGGTACGCTAGCGCGCCGCCGAGCATCTCCCAGTCGGTGGCCAGGCCAGGCCTGGCAAGCTGGATCAGGTAGAGCACTACGTTGATGACGATCAGGGCCCAGGTGACCCTGGCATTAGTGGCCACTGCCCCGCCGAACCTGCCCTGAGCCTGGCGGACGCTGTGGTTGCCGCCGCTGATGCAGTCGAGGCACTGATAGCCCACGGCCGCCGGTCGCAGGCAGTCGGGGCACGCGGGCTTACCGCACCGGGCACATGACACGTAGGTCTGGCGTCCCGGGTGCCGGTAACACGTGGGCACGCCGGGCACGACCTGGCCTTCGATGTACTGGCCCTGGTCGGGAGGGTTGGCCATGACGCGCTTGACCGCCTACTCGCCGTCGGCGCGGTCTATGTCGACGGACTGCAGCACGACGTCCTGGACCGGCCGGTCACCGCGGCTCGTCCGCACCCGGCTGATCTCGTCGACGACGTTGCTGCCCTGCACTACCTCGCCAAATATGGTGTGCTTGCCGTTGAGCCACGGAGTCGGCACCGTGGTGATGAAGAACTGCGATCCGTTGGTTCCCGGCCCGGCATTGGCCATCGCCAACAGGTAGGGCCTGTCGAACTGCAGCTCCGGATGGATCTCGTCGGCAAACTTGTAACCCGGTCCGCCGGTCCCCGTCCCGAGCGGGTCCCCGCCCTGGATCATGAAATCGGGGATGACCCGATGGAAGACCGTGCCGTCATAGAGCCTGCTCTGGCTGGTGGCGTGGGTGGCAGGGTTGGTCCACTCGCGGGTGCCCTCCGCCAGCTCGACGAAGTTCCGCACGGTTTTGGGCGCATGGTCGGGAAATAGCCGGACGACGACGTCCCCCTGGTTAGTCCGCAGCGTCGCGGTCAGCGTAGTGGTCATACCAGGAATCCTGCCACGCCCGAGCCGTGCTCCGGCCATCGCGGGCTCGGACCTGGGGCGATCCAGGCAGCTGCGGTTGGCCCACCCGCTGCGGGGAAGGTGTCTGCCCGGGACCAGAATCACGGGAGGCTTCAGTGTCCGTTTTGACGAAGAACCATGCCGCAAGCGAAACCACCGGGGTCCGCGGCCAGGCAGCGCAGGCGGCCAGGCAGTTCGTCCCGCTCGCCAAGAACGCGGCTGCCCCCATCGCACAGCAGGCGGTCCCGCTCGCCAAGAACGCCAGCGCCTCGGTCAAGCAGGGTGCGGGCGTCGCCATGACCAGAGCTACGCCGCTGGTGGAAGCCGCGCGATCCTGGGCAGCCCCGCAACTCGAGCAGTCTGCGCGCGCGATCAGCGAAAGCATCGCTCCGATGATCTCCGACGCGCTCACCAGCGCGGCACGGAAGATCGAGGTGCCGCCGCCGAAGAAGAGCCACAAGACCAGTCTCCTCGTGTTCGGCTCGATGCTGCTGGCCGTGGCCGCAAGCATGGCCACTGCTCTGGTTATGCGGCGCCGCGACGGTACTGCCTGGTTCTGGACGCCGGCCGAGACCGCGAACGGCGGCACGGCGGCCGGCCCATCGGGTGCCACCGCCAGTGCCACCATGGAGCCCGGTACCGACGGCGGCAAGCCCGACGGCGACGCCGACGGTCAGCCACGTGGCTGACCAGACCATGCCCGGCGCAAGTGCCTAACCTGGAGGCATGAACCGCGACAGCAGGCTGTAGCCGATGCTGCTGGACAGTGTCGTAGCTGCCTCCGCCGATGTGGCCGCCGTGTCCGGCAGGCTGGCCAAGACCGACAAGATCGCTTCGGTGCTGCGCGAGGTTCCGGCCGAGGAGATCGCCGTCGCCGTCGCGTTCCTGTCTGGCGACCTCACCCAGCGGCAGATCGGTGTCGGCTACGCGGCGCTGTCCGACCTGCTCGGACCGTACGACGCGGAGGCCGGCGGACGGACGGCCGGGATCAGGCAGGCCGCAACGCCGGCGCTGACGCTGACGCAGGCCGATGCCGCACTCGGCGAGATCGGCGCGCGCAGCGGGCCTGGGTCCCAGACCGAGCGGCGCAGGCTGCTGGCAGACCTGCTCGGCCGGGCTACGCTCGCCGAGCGTGACTTCCTTGTCAGGCTGCTAGCCGGCGACCTGCGCCAGGGCGCGCTCGACGGAGTGGTGGCCGACGCCATAGCCCGCGCGGCGGGCGTTCCCGCCGCGGCTGTGCGCCGCGCCTACCAGCTCAGCGGCTCGCTTGCCGCAGCAGCCGCCACCGCGCTCGGCCCGGCGGTCGGTCGCGACCCGGCCGAGGCCGAACAGGCACTGCTCGCCGTCAGGCTCGCGGTCGGCAGGCCGGTCAGGCCGATGCTCGCAGCCTCCGCGCCCACGGTCAGTGCCGCGCTGGAACGGATCTCCCCGGCCGCCGTCGAGTACAAGATCGACGGCATTCGCGTCCAGGTCCACCGGCAAGACAGGCAGGTGCGCGTCTTCACCCGGACGCTGGACGACATCACCGAGCGGGTCCCGGAGCTTGCCCAGGCAGCCTTGTCACTCAGCGCCAGGCACGCCGTCCTAGACGGAGAGGCCGTCGCCTTGTACCCCGACGGGCGACCCAGGCCGTTCCAGGTCACATCGGCCCGCGCTGCCAGCCAGCCCGGCATGCCCGACAGGGGCGAGCGCGTCCCGCTTACCCTCTTCCTGTTCGATCTGCTGCACATAGACGGCCTAGACCTGGTTGACAGCCCGGCCAGCGAGCGATTTGCCCGGCTGGCTGCCATCGCTCCGGCGGGCCTGGTGATCCCGAGAGTAGTCACGGCGGACGCCGGGGAGGCCGAAGAGTTCTTTGCTACCGCCGTTGCCCACGGGCACGAGGGCGTGGTGGTGAAGTCGGTAACCGGGCCCTATGGCGCGGGCCGGCGGGGCAGCGAGTGGATCAAGGTAAAGCCCCGGCACACGCTCGACCTCGTGGTGCTCGCGGCCGAATGGGGCCACGGACGGCGCCACGGCTGGCTGTCCAACCTGCATCTCGGCGCCCGCGACCCGGCGACCGGCGGAATGGTCATGCTGGGCAAGACGTTCAAGGGCCTCACCGACGCGCTGCTTGCCTGGCAGACCGAGCGGCTACTCGAACTGGCCGACCCGCCGCAACCAGTGGCGACCACGACCTGGCGAGGCGTGGTGCCGGTCCGGCCCGAACTCGTGGTGGAAGTCGCCTTCGACGGTGTGCAGGCCAGCACGAGGTACCCAGGCGGGGTCACGCTGCGGTTCGCGCGGGTGCTCAGGTACCGGCCGGACAAAGGGCCGACCGATGCCGACACCATCGACGCGGTGCGCGCACTATGGACACCAGACGGGACGCCGGACAGCAATCTGGTTAATCCCGAGGACGCGAGATCCGCTCCCTGATCAAGATCCAGACCGCCGCGACGCCGTCCCGCCAGGTGAGCTTCTTCCCCGCCTCGCGGGTGCGCGCCCGGTAGCTGATCGTCACCTCGTAGGGCCGGATGCCGCGCCTGAGCAGCTTGCCGGTGATCTCCGCCTCCATTCCGAACCCGGTGGAGTGGATGTCCAGCTTGCGGTACAGCGCCGTCGGCATCAGCTTGAAGCACGTCTCCAGGTCGCTGATGTAGCAGTTGAACAGCACGTTCGCACAGGTCGTGACGCCCTTGTTGCCTAGCACGTAGAGGTAGGAGTAGGAGTTGTGGCTGCCGAACGTCCTGGTGCCGTAGACGACCTCGGCTTCACCGGCCAGCACGGGCTCAAGCAGCGACGGGATCTCGGCCGGCGAATACTCCAGGTCGGCATCGCACATGATCACGTAGTCGCCGGTCGCCGCCGCCGCCGCGGTGCGGATCGCCGCTCCCTTG
>JASHSO010000546.1 GCA_030038715.1 Streptosporangiaceae bacterium | reverse complement strand
GACTCTGGCGTGGCTGCTGACCGGCCGGAGCGGGATGGGCCGGTCGTCATTGCGAGCCCTCGACCGAAACCCAGTCCGCCAGGTCCGGCAGCGGGCGATCTAGCGGACGCGCGAAGACGGCCCTGCCGTCGGCTGCCGTGCCGCCCGGCTCGGCTCGCAGGCCGGCCGCAGCCAGCGCTAGGCGCATCGGCACATTGCGCTCGGTGATAACGCACGGCACTCGCAGCTCGCTGGCGCCGCCGCTTGCCGCCTCCCGGCACATCCAGGCGAGCAGTGCATCGAGCACGCCGCGGCCAAGCGCCCGGCACGACACCATGACGAGCGGGACCGACCATGGGCCGGCCCCGTTCCGCCGCATGATCGCAGCGCCTACCAGCCCGTCGTCGCCAAAGTTGTCGGCCAGCGACGCGGTAACGACCCGATGCGCACCAGCGGAGATCAGCTCATCGAGCTCCTCTCGCGTGACCGGCTCTCCGCCAGAGTTGAGTTGGTGCGTACGCACGGACAGCTCATGCAGCCTCGCCACGTCCCCCCGGCCCGCCGTCCTGATCGTGACCCGCGTCCCAGCCTGCCGCAGGAACTGCTCCCTGGTGCCGGCGAACCCCGCTGCCGCCGCCTGCCGCCGACGTCGCTCGGCATAGCTCTCGGCGCGCCGGAGCGCCTCGTCGGTTACCGCTTCCGGGCTGAACATCGGCCAGGCTGGCGCCTCGGCCGCCTCCTCCGGCGACAGCACGACCAGGTCCGGCAGCGCCGCGGCGACCTCCGCCCGCTCGAGCATGTCGTCATCGACGAACGCGATCGCATCCGGCGCCAGGTCGAGCTCGCTGGCGATCCTGGCGATCGCCTCGGCCTTGCTCCCCCAGCCGAGCTCGGCCGCAGCGAACTCGCAGCCCGTCACCCGGCGCAGGTAACCCGCTGCGGCCGGCGGGTTCTTGCTAGCCAGCGCGTGCAGGATGCCGCGGCCCGCCAGCTCGCGCAGCACGCCGAGCAGCCCCGGGTCGGCAGCAGGCAGCCGATCCCCCGACTCGAGGTACACCCCCTCGAGCAGGGTGTTGTCGATGTCCCACACCACGCACTTGATCACGGCTGCCCCGCCCGCCCTTCCGGGACCCGGCGTTCCATCGTCAGGTGGGTGGCGGTGAATCCGAACTTCCGGTATAGCGCGCGCATGCCGAGGTTACCCGCATGTACCTTCCCGGTGAGCTGACGCAGGCCCGCCTGGTCGGCGGCAGCCAGGACCGCAGCCAGCAGTGCCTCCCCGATCAGGCTGCGGTCGGCCACGTCCGAGACCGCGAGCGACCTGAAGTTCCCGTATCGCTCGCCGGTCAGCGAGTTGGTCCGCGCCGACAGCCAGGCCCAGCCGAGTGCCGCGGCGGGGAGTGCATCGGCAGCCGCCACAAGAGTTATCTCCCCCGGCCTCCCGAGCGCGCCGGACACCCGCTTACGGTGCAGCCGCGGATCGGTGATCGCCTCGTCGGCGAAGGATGCCCTGGCTATCTCGATCTCGTACGCCACGATCGCGTCAATGTCGCCCTCGCCCGCGGGCCTGACCAGGTAGCCCGGTGTCGCGGTCGACTGCCCGGAGGTCATCGCGGCTGCAGCGGCATCGGACGGAAGACGGTGCCACCGCAGTCCGGACAGCCGGCCGCTTGCAGTGCGGAGATCTTCGGCCACCGACCCCCTGGGCCAACCCGGTGCACCTTCTTGCAAGCCGCGCAGCGGTAGGGCCTGGTCGTGACCGCCTTGCCGTCGGCGGTGTAGAGCGGTCCGCTGTACTCGCCGTCCAGCAACGGCGTAGTCGCCCCGCCGGTCCGCAGGTGGTACAGGTGGCTCGTGCCAGCCAGCACTCCCGCGCCTTCGTACTCGTTGAAGCCCGGCGTCAGGGACCTGATCACCAGGCCCATCGCCGAGATAGCCCGTTGCACGGCAAGTGTCTCGTCCGGCCTGCGGGCGCCATAGGAGAAGAAGACGTGCCGTCCCGGCCCTGCGGCCAGGCCCGAGACCGCACGGGACAGGAACAGCTCAGCCCCGGCCACCGTGTACGGCGGATCGGTGAGCACCACGTCGAACCCGCCTGCCAACGTGCCAGGCAGCGGCTTGCGCAGGTCATGCTGGATCAGTTCGGCAGGAACCGCGCCGTTGCTCAGCGCGCCCGCGATCCAGTCCAGCACGTCGGAGTCGGCGTCCACCACGGCGAGGCGCCGCGGCGCCGCCCGGCCGCCTGACCACGCGGCGAAACCGTTGATAGCCACCGACACCAGGTCGTCATCGCCGAGCAGCAATATCCGCTGCCCGGTGAGGGCGTTGGCCGCCCGCATCCGCAGCACTCTGGCCAGCTTCGTGGTGACCGTGCAGTGCGTCTGGTCCAGTTCCGCCTTCGCGCCGGGCGCGTTGTCCGCGGCCATGTGCAGTGTCTCGGCGAGGCCCGCCAGCTCGGCCGGAATAACGACGCCCCGGCCCGCGCAGACGGAGCACGCCGTATGCGGCAGGATCCCGCCGACCGCCGCCGTCACCGCCGCGCGCCCGTCGGCCGTGAACCGGACCGGCCGCTGG
>JASHSO010000545.1 GCA_030038715.1 Streptosporangiaceae bacterium | reverse complement strand
AGATCGCCCGACAGCCACTCCGCGATCCCCAGCAGCGTGCTCAAGATCCCCCGGCAGAGCATGTCCCCGGCCAGGTCGCTGTCGTGCAACCCTTCCAGAGCCAGTCGCCGGGAGTCGGCCAGCCGACCGTCAGCGGCCATCGCCGTGGCAGAGAAATACAGCCCCAGCGCGCGCCCGAACGCGTCGTCTACCCCCGTCATCGTCTCTCGCGACGCGGCCAGCAACTCGGCGGCTGGCTCGGTTTCCCCCAGCCGCAAGCGAACCAGGCCGAGCCCGAACAAGGCGTACGCCAGCTCGCGGTCCTGGCCCAGCTGCTCGCTGACCTGTCGCGCCTCCTCGAAACCGGCCAGCGCGACTTCATGGTCCCCGGTGGCTTGAGCCAGGAATCCGAACGCCCACAGAGCCATCGCGCGCGTCGCGCTAGGCTCCGGCGCCATTGCCAGGAACGTCCTGAGATGGCCACAGCCCATCCTGTAGCGGCCGCGCACTAGCCAGTAGAGCCACAGGTCGGCCGCCATCCGCAGCCCGGACTCCGGCAGCCCCGATTCCGCGCTGCCCGGTGACCCGCCGCAGAAGTCCAGCGCGGCCTCGACATTAGCCCACTCAACATCCAGCAGTTCCAGCATGTCGGCCTGCCCGGGCTCGCCCCACCACGGGCGGCCGGGCGGCGAGATCAGGTCCGCATACCAGGCCGCATGCCGTTGCCGCAGCTTGGCTTCCTCGCCAGCCTCACGCAGCCGCTCGCTACCATACAGCCGGACCGTCTCCAACATCCGGTACCGACTGCGGCGCCCCCCGTGCGCCATCGTGAGGATAGAGCTGTCCACCAGGCGCCCGATCAGATCCACGATTCGCTCACGTTCAAGTCCGGCACCCGAGCAGACGGCCTCCGCCGCTTCCAGGCCGAAACCGCCGGCGAACGCGCTTAGCCGCCGCCACAAGATCCGCTCCTGCGGGCCGAGCAGCTCATGGCTCCATTCAACGGTCGCCCGCAGAGTCTGGCTGTGCCCCGTCCGCGCGCGCCTGTCGGCCGCCAGCAGGCGGAACCGGTCATCCAGCCGCTCCAGCAGATCACCGGCGGTCATAGACGCCAGCCGTACCGCGGCCAGCTCGATCGCCAGCGGCAGCCCATCCAGCCGCCGGCAGATGTCACCGGCCGCCTGGCAGTTCTCCTCGGTCAGCGCGAAACCTGGAGCCACTGCTGCCGCCCGGGCCATCAGCAGCCGCAGCGCCTCTGCCTCCGCCAGCCGGGTCACCGGCAGCCGCTCACCAGCAGCGGGAAGCTCCAGCGCCGGCAGCATCATGATCGCCTCCCCGGGAACGCCCAGCCGCTGGCGGCTCGTGCAAAGAATCCGCAGACCCTCACAATCCGACAGCAGCGACGTCACCAGCGCCCCGCACGTCTCCAGCAGATGCTCGCAGTTATCAAGCACTACCAGCAGCCGCTGCCCTCGTAGGTGGGCCACCAGCGCGTCCTGGATGCTGCCCTTCGGCCGGTCGTACATGCTCATCGAGCGAGCCAGCGCATACGGCACCAGATCTGGACTATCCAGCTCGGCCAGCTCGGCCATCCACACGCCCTGTGGGAAAAACGACCCTAGCTGATGGGCCGCGCGCAACGCGAGCCGGCTTTTGCCGATACCGCCCGGACCAGCCAGCGTGACCAGCCGTGCCGCCGCCAGCAGCCTCTTGACCTCCGCCAGCTCCCGGGCCCGCCCCACGAAGCTGGTTAGCTCCACCGGCACATTCCCCGGCCCCGGCCGTTGCCGCTGGCTCACGACGCCCCGCCCGACCCTCCATGACCGGCGCCCCACCGCCGTGTCGGCGCATGTCCGCATGCGGCGGATGAGGCCCGCTCTCACTCTGGCGAAAGACGGCTGGTCAGGCGCAGCCACCTGACGGCACCGGTCCGATAGTAACCCCGAGGCCGCTGCCCACCAGGTTTGCACCAATGGAGTGCTCAAACAAGCAACCGTGGCACCCCGCCAGGCCACCCTCTAGCCCGCCGCGGATGTGTGCCCGACACGCGACGTCATTCGTGAACACACGCCGCACCAGCGCGCGGGGTGAGTATCGAGGTCGCTGGTTGAGCGTTCAATTTCCGGCTGAGGCCACTCGGCTGAGCTTGCCGATGGATCAACGCGGCCTGGCTCAGTTGAGTTTGTTGCGCCTCAGGGCGCTGGCTACGCGGGCACGCTGCGGGATTGTCTGGGAGCAAGGGCCGCCGCAGCGGGAACGGCCTTACAGGTCACTGCTGCTGTCACTGCGGTGAACCGGCTGACTTGCGTGCTTGCGTCCAGGCTCCGATTAGCCGCCAGATGGGCCATCTCGTCGTCAGAGCTGCCAGACCGCGCTCACGGGCAGGGCACGGAACTGCGGGCCGAAGGGCAGTGTGGACGTCCCGGTGTACAGCACGACACCGGCGATGAAGTCCTCGCCAAGCCTTTCTGCCAGCCGGCGCAGCCCGGCGAAGTCGTCGGCCCTCACCGTCGATGCGGCCTTCACCTCGATGCCGATGACCTGCCGCCGCCTATTCTCGAGCACGATGTCGACTTCGACCTTGTTATGGTCGCGGTAGTGATAGAGCTCGGCCAGCTCAGTTGACCAGGTGAGCTGGCGGGCGAGCTCGGAGAGCACGAAGGCTTCGAGCAGCGGTCCGAATGGGGCGCCGGGTCGGCGCAGCGCGTGGGAGTCGACTGACAGCAGCCGGGCGGCGATGCCCGAGTCGGTGAAGGTGAGTTTGGGCGTAGCAGTGGCACGGGTGCCGAGGTTCCGTGACCAGCCGGGTATGCGCTTGATGAGGAAGATCTCTTCCAGCAGGCCCATGTAGCGCGCCACCGTCGGGCGCGTGATCTGCAGTTCTGATTCCAGGCTGCCGGCGGCGACCAGCTGGCCTGATCTTGCGGCGAGCAGGCTAATGAGGGATTTGAGCTGAGGTGTTCGCTCAATCTCGCCCAGCTGCGTGACCTGGCGGTCGATGAGGTTCTGCAGAT